>NZ_JASONN010000117.1:0-348 GCF_030217285.1 Pauljensenia sp. UMB3104
GTGTCAACAACCTTCGCACCAGCCTTGACCTGATCACCATCCAAAGAAGCCTTGGTCTTGATAACCGGATTCTTCGGCTCAACCTTCTTCGAGGTCACAGTCTGATCAGCATCATTGAGATCCTTGTGCTCAGCAATCTTGGTCTCTTCAGAAACCTCGTTGCCATCCTTATCAACAACAGCCGAGGTCAAAGTCTCGAACGCAACCGCGCTCTCAACAACACCCTTGACCGAGTCATTTACAACAATCTCAACCTTGGTAGAACCAGAAGCCTGCTCCGGAGTGAACTTAGCAGAACCCTCACCAACAACAGACTCATCAGCCTTGTTAATCAACTGAGCAGAAAGC
>NZ_JASONN010000118.1:0-348 GCF_030217285.1 Pauljensenia sp. UMB3104
GCCCTCACGAGCTGACCTACATGTCCCCCTAGCCGCTGACATTTGCGAAACCAGCGCACAACTACTCTACGGAAAGCCCCCACAGCTCACCGTAAAATCCGAGGACGGCAACCCCCCAACCCCGACCGGGCGGCGCGTCAACGAATATGTTGAAGACGGCCTACTCGACCAGCTCGTACAAGGCGCAGAAACAGGGGCAGCCTTAGGTGGTAGGTTCCACCGTGTTACCTGGGATAACACCCATTCCCGCCCGTTTATTACCACTGTGGACGCGGATCAAGCAATCCCCTACTTCTCATGGGGAGAACTAAAACAGGTCATTTTCTGTTACGACCTGGAAGATCCCAA
>NZ_JASONN010000119.1:0-348 GCF_030217285.1 Pauljensenia sp. UMB3104
TCTGAATTTTTTCTCGCATATGACCCATAAGGTCTCCTTCTCCCTCCACCACATCATGGCGGGAATCCCGCAATATCGCGGGTTTATCGTATTTATTTTCCCCTTGGCAAAGAGAACGCAAACGCGGGGACGCTGTGACTAATTCACCAATTGTCTGACAGGTTAGCAATGTCATTTCACTTTGCACAAGGACGGCACTGGGTAATTCCTTAACCATCGCTTGCGCAGCTCAAGGCATGAGCGTAGTTTATTCCCGTTGTCAGACAACCGAAGTTCAACAACTATTTTCAATGATGAAATACTCAGGAAGGGCACCGATATGAGTGAGCCGCATTCCCCAACAACATC
>NZ_JASONN010000120.1:0-347 GCF_030217285.1 Pauljensenia sp. UMB3104
TTATTTTTCAGGTAGAGGGGATAATTATTTAACTCAAGAAGAATGGACAAAATTATGGGCTAAGGCAATGAAATTGGATTATACGCCTGTCGTAGATATTCGGACAGTTAAAGCACATAAGCGGAAAAACCTAAAATCAGCCATTATTGAAACGGCTAAATATCCTGTTAAGCCTTTTGATGTCGATACAGAAGATGTGACATTATTTTCTGAAATGGTCAAAGAACGAATAACAGAAGATTTGACGAATGGCTTGCATCGAAAAAGGCAGATTGGTTTTGGGAAGTTGTTCAAGGAAATCAAGGCTGAGTTAGCTCTTGATGATGTTGAAGAAGGGAACTTGGTTC
>NZ_JASONN010000121.1:0-347 GCF_030217285.1 Pauljensenia sp. UMB3104
GTACGCCCACGTCCCTGGCAGTTCGAAGGGTTCGTCTGCTTTGTACACTGGCGACAGTGGTTTCTGCTTTTTGATTTTGCCCTCCTTTTCGAGTTGGTGGCGTTCGGTTTTGATGGTTTCGAGGAGTTCTGCGGCAGTGCCGTCTTCGGGGAGTTGCTTGGTGAGTTTGCCGCTGATGGCGGCTTGGAGGATGGCAGCGCGGAGGCGGTCGGCGATCATTCGGTCACCGCCAGGAGTGCTTCGATTTGGGCGATCTTGGCGTCGATTTGCGCGTCGAGTTCTGCTCGCTTGGTCTTATAATCAGCGATGGTTTCTTCGGGGCTAAGTACGACTGAGGTTGCTTGCGG
>NZ_JASONN010000122.1:0-346 GCF_030217285.1 Pauljensenia sp. UMB3104
TCCGCCGGAGGCGTTGCCGGGCAGTTGGCCGTCGGGATGGAGTTGAAGTTATCCGGGGTCAGGAAGTTGGTCGCATTCGTCGCAGGGGTGAAGCCCCACAGCTGAAGTCGGTAGGTGCGGCCATTCTTCGTGAAGGTACGATCCGAGGTCGTCTTCTTCAGCTTGACGGTATCCCACACGTAGGGGTTTTCGTTGACGTTACCCTTGGCACCGGGCCACTCGATGGGCAGGGCCCTCTTCGTAGTGATCTGGTTGTAGGGCTGCTCGGCACCCTTGTTGTAGTACTGGCTGTAGAGGTCGTACTCACCGTTACCCTCACCCACGTACTTGACGCAGTAGTAGCGTC
>NZ_JASONN010000123.1:0-345 GCF_030217285.1 Pauljensenia sp. UMB3104
TCCGGGCTCCGTAGAGGACGGTGGTGGGTAACGCCCACCCGGGGTGACCCGCGGGAAAGCGCAACAGAAAGTAAACCGCCGCAAGGTAAGGGTGAAAGGGTGGTGTAAGAGACCACCGCGTGCCGGGTGACCGGCATGGCACGGCAAGCCCCACCGGGAGCAAGATCAGACAGTGCCCCGTCAGGCTCCTCGTCTAGGGCACGGGTGGATTGCTAGAGTGCGTCAGCAATGGCGCACGTAGATGGATGGTCGCCGCCGCGCGAGCGGTACAGAACCCGGCGTATAGGCCAAGATGACAGTGGGGGCGGATTTTCGAATCCGCCCCCACGTGCATATCTGCCCCAG
>NZ_JASONN010000124.1:0-344 GCF_030217285.1 Pauljensenia sp. UMB3104
CCGATCCGATCAGCGGAATCAGAATCGCGCCGAGCGTGCCCGTCCACCAGTGCGAATAGATGCCCGACGCGCCCGCCAGCAGCCAGGAGGTGAGAAGAAAACCAGGCACCGCGAACAGCGCCGCGCTGCGCGGGAAACCAGCCGTGTTACGCAGCAGGAGCCGCACCAGCACGATCAGCAGGGCGCCCACCAGCGTCGGAATCGCGCGGTAATGCACTCCCCCAACCACCGACGTTCCGCCAATGACAGCGGCCCACAGGTCACCACCCAGGCCGAGAGCATCACGCGGCGTCGTGTCATTCATCCACGAGTTCGAACGCAGCGTCAGGTACGCGATCATCGTG
>NZ_JASONN010000125.1:0-344 GCF_030217285.1 Pauljensenia sp. UMB3104
GCGCGAGGCAGGGGTGGGCCCCGAGCGGGGGAGCCTTGCCGAGCGCGCGCGTCGTCCATTTAGCTCCGAAGCGGACTCCGATCCCGCTCTGGCTGCTAACCGCCAGTGGGCGCGCGACATCGCTGCGGCCATCCCCACCTCGACGCGGGGTGTCGAGGCCGTGCGCGCTGGCGAGCAGGCGCTGTCCTCGAGCGAGGCGATCGATGGTCTCATCAAGGCCAGCGCCAAGGCGGCACGTGACTGGCAGGCCCTGACCCCCGAGGAGCGCGCAGCCGCGCTGCATCGCGTCGGCGATGTTCTTGCCGCGCGCCGGGGCGAGCTCATCGAGGTTGCCGGATCCGAGG
>NZ_JASONN010000126.1:0-344 GCF_030217285.1 Pauljensenia sp. UMB3104
CGAATGAGAGTTTCGTCTTCAACGACAATAACCCGAATGGCTTCTTTGTTCTCCGCGGATTGCCCCGCTGTGCCCTTGGCCATCATGACCCCTTCGACCGGCATGCCGGATAGATTGAACCAAATTTACTGCGTGCGATGTTGCACCTGCATCCACACCGAAGTGTTCTCTGACCCTTGAGAGATTGATGACCGGCAACGGGAATTCACGCGCCCCTTACCATGCTGTCAGACCACGCGGTGCAGAGCAAACACCGGGCCAGAGATTCCCAGCTAACTTCAAGGTTATTGCCTTCAAGCTTATCGCTGCGGTGCTCCCGGAGGGACTCGAACCCTCACGCCTTG
>NZ_JASONN010000012.1:0-71353 GCF_030217285.1 Pauljensenia sp. UMB3104
CGCGTCATTAGCTCAATTGGCAGAGCAGCTGACTCTTAATCAGCGGGTTGAGGGTTCAAGTCCCCCATGACGCACAGATAACCGGTGGCCTTCGGGCCGCCGGTTTTTCGTATCCCTCGTGTTGTACGTAGCACCCGCATCCCCCTGTTTCCCATGTCGACACGCTGATGGGCGAGGGCGTCGAGTGCGCAACGGGGCACATGGGGATCACCTGTACGCGACGACCACGCCTGACAGAGCACTCAATCCAGGGCTGAGCTCGGAAAAGACGATGTACATTTTTTCGACAATGAGTATACTGAAAAATCATTAGTCATCGCGTTTCATACGCACACCCGCGATTGGGGAACATCATGAGGAAAAGCCGGAGAGTTCTGGCCGCGGGTGCTGGTTTGGCTCTTGTCGCTGCAGGCACGGTATCAATGTTTGCGCCACGCAGCGCACAAGCCGATGCCCAGCCCTTCTCCCTCTCACAATACGTCTCATCAACAAGCACGACGGTGTGCAACACGACCCCTGTGATCACGACCTATCACGGTACCGTCGTGCTGGACATCCCGATCACGACGCTTCTGGCAGGCCACGAGGCAGAAATCCGCACTGCGGCTGCACAGGGGCTCTCCCCTCATGACTCCGGCAGCAACGACACCGCCGATATCACGCTGACCGTGAGTGTCCCTAAGACAGTCACGCTGGGGACGTCTCGCGCGAAATCCACCTCGTCAATGCTCGCCTACACCTCGTTCTCCCCGGGCGATGATCGCACACAGGTCACTGTGAACATCCAGCTCAAGGATCTGACCTGGCAGCAGCTGCTCGATATCTACGATGCAGAGAAAACCGACCCCGGCCAGCACACGATCAAGGTCCAGGTCCCCTATGCCGTTGGCACAATTGACCCCGCGGAAGCGACTCAACTGGCCAGCGAACAGGTGACCGTGACGGGTCAGTTCAACTTCTTCGCCTCCTCAACCTCCCCCGCTCAGGTCTTTCACTTCGACACGAAGACCCTGGCACTCGCACAGTCGCCTACCGATTGCTTCGCGTCCGCACCGACCAGGACAACACGCTGGGTTGATGAAGAGGACGGCCACGACTTGCAGCCCTCGAAGACCGGGCCAAACTTCTTCCAAGCCGCGGGAATTCCCGACTACGAATTCTCCACGTGGGAGTTGTCGTCGGATCGCCTGACTGGCATTTACAAGTACAAGAAGGTGTTTGGCACCCTTCCGGTCAACGGCGACGACCCGACAATCGACACCGATTTTAAGGTCGGCCTGGGTGGGAACGCTCCGACTCAGGCGGAACAGATCTACGCCGAGAACAAAGATTCTCTTCTGACCATCGAGAACGTCGTTCACTTGGATGACCTTCGCGGTGGACGCATTGCGAAGCTCCTCGAAAAATACGACAAGACGCCCAACGCTTTCGACGATATTGCACTGAAGAATGCTCACTTGGGCTTCACAACCCAGATCACTCTTCCTGCGCAGCTGAAGTTTTCTGACCCCTCGGCCATCTCGGTGACTGGGCTTCCCCAGGGCTTCTCAGCGAAGACAGTGGCAGTTAACGGACAGACCGCAACGGTCACCGTGGACTTCGATAACCCCGATCAGATCACGACGATTGAAGCCCTCAAGGATGCGATGGGTGCGCTTCACGGCGAAGCGGTGATCACCATTCAGAAGATAGCCTTCACCGAATCCGCAGCTGCCGATACGGATTACCAGATCGATCACCTCACGCAGGGCACTATCTCGGTTGATGTTGAGAAACAACTCGGTGTCATCGTCATCCCCGGGCAGCCTTCACCCGCATGCCCTCCGACGATGGATGACTACGACGCTGTCAAACCGGCCGAGCCTCGTTCTGTTGTTGGAACAGTATTTGATCCCCCATCACCCGCATGTCCCCCTACAGACACCCCTTATACCGCCGGATGGAGGCCCCCCATGACTGGCCCTTCTGCCGGATGGGATGAGGCTCCGCTCATGAAGCACCCCCTGAAGTTCACGACGAGCGAGGCGCATCCCGACGTGACGCGACTGTCCTTCAAGCCCGGTCCGACGCCTACACCGACACCGACACCGACACCGACCGCAGTTACGCCCTCAGTTCCTCCCACGCCTGCAACGCACCTCGCCAAGACCGGTGCTCTCACCGGCGATGTGCTGATGCTCGCTGCCGTGACAGGCGCTATCGGCGCCGCGACATTGCGGAGGAAGCGCTCTTAATTCGCGTTTCATCGTCATAGGCGGGGTGCCGGTGATCCATCGGCACCCCGCCTCATGTGGGTTAAAGGACAAACCTCAGAACCGCTCCGGCGCATTGCACGACACCAACCAACGACGAGGCCGGGGTACCCAAATTGGGAGCCCCGGCCTCGTCCTTCAAGCACTGCGTGTGGACATCTCTATCGATTGAACACAACAGCCTTTGCTGCGGGCAATGGCGCGACCGCTTCAACGTGTCAGGCGCGCGCCCTTCTCACGGCGATAGCACCCGCCCCCAGGAGCGCGAGGACGCCAGCCGTGCCAGCAAGAACCGCCGCATCACTGCCTGTCTTCGCCAGCCCGTGGGAGGGAGCAGGCTTGCTCCGAACCGGAGTCACGGGAGCAGTGGGTGTCACGCCAGCGGGAGTCTGAGGAGTGAGAGTCGCGGGGGTGGAAGGCGTCGACGGCGTGGAAGGAGTAGACGGGGTGGACGGAGTTGACGGCGTGGACGGAGTTGACGGTGTGGAAGGAGTAGACGGTGTGGAAGGAGTAGACGGGGTAGAAGGTGTGGATGGAGTAGACGGCGTGGACGGAGTAGGAGCCGGCGTGGGCTGCGCGGTGATCTGACGGATCCGGATGTCCGTATCGGCGCCAACAGCACGCGCGTTCGCGGGATCATTGGGATCAACCGTGCGAGCGGTAGCGTCGAAGCCTCGGATCGTCTGGCCCGGGACGATTTCGTACCCATCGGGCAACGCCGGGAGCGCCGTGAGCGCGGCGCGCGACGGGTCATTCTGATCGTTGCCATAACGCTGCGTCGCCCGCACGGTGCCATCGGCATCAACGAGACGCACGCTGCCGAGGGGCGCGTAGAAGACCTGGCACGCAAAGTGCATGTCAGGCTGATCCGGATCGAAGTTCATTGCCGGAGCGCTCACTTCCAGCGTGTACTGGCCGGCGACGACGGGACTAGGAAGCATCGGGAGCCCACCGGATCCTTCGCGCGGAGTGTATTCCTGGCGGGGTTCGACGATGGTGCCGTTTTCGTCGGCGAGGTAGCAGGTCGCCGGTCCCGCGACGTCAGCAGCATACGTGGGCGCAGGCATGAGGGCAGGAAGAGCAGCGGCACTCAGTGCAGCCGCTACGACAAGAGAACGCGACAGTGACGGGATACGCATGGAAGATTCCTCTCCATCGATGGTCAGGTTATGAGCATCACATTACCGAGTATCTGCATTCTTGTCTACACGCTATGCCCAGTTTTTCGTCAATCCAGCGCACCACGATGTAACGAACGCCTGGTCAGGAGCGCACATGACACCGCTCATCATCAGCGGCCATTACACCGGTACCAGGCAGCAACATTCTCGGGCACAAAGGGACGAGGCCGGGGCACCCCAGTGGGCAACCCCGGCCTCGCGACCACGAAGAAGGAAGTCAGTGTCCCGGCCAGCTGCGGATCGACGTCAGAGCGGCGACCGCGTACCGGTCCCACACGCGCCCACCAATCCGCACGGCAGCCTCAAGGACGAGGACCGACCAGGCGATGCCAACGACGTAGGCAACCCAGTCCGGGACGAAACCGAAGGACGCGAGCGCGAGCAGCACGTAGGACGGGAGCTGCAGGACCGCGGTACCCGCAAAGCCAACGAGCTGCAGCAGCATCGTCATGAGGAAGGAGCCTGTCCCCTTCGTTGCCAGCGGTGACGTGCCCGGAGGCTGCACCGGGTAGACCCAGCGCGCATTCACGACGAGGGTCGTGCCGGCCGCCCCCGCGAAGAGCACAACGCCCATCACCTGGTGGAACACGAAATCGGAGGCACTCGCACCTGCCACGGCATCATGAATGAGGTAGCCGATAACCTGGGGCACGAACACGATGAGCGACCCCACGAGGCGCCCACGACGCTCTTCTCGACCACTCATGCCCGACGACACCACGATCCAGGCGCCCGTCGAGTCGTATTGCATGAGCGCGCCGGTGGTCAGGCCCGTCGTGATGGGCACCAGGTAGAGGAAGATACCCGACGTGAACTCGAATGACTGCCCCTCGGCCGCCATGCGCCCCATAAAGATTGCGACGACGGGGAACAGGACAGCGAGCAGCATGTTCATGTTGAGCCGAGGATCAATGATCCAGTACCGCAGCGTGCGCGCGGCCAGGGAGGCGCTGCGCACTCCGAGGCCGAGGCGCGTGAATAGGTCGACGCTGCGCAGGCCGGCGGCTCGCGACTGGGCGGAACGACGACCGCGCTCTTCCTCTTCGAGGGACTCGTCGATGAGGTGGCGTCCCTCGTCGATGGCGCGCTGAGCGTCAGCACTAATCTCGCCGGCGTATCCACTCATGACGGGGCGTAGGACCGCCAGCCAGGCACGCCAGCCGACGAGCGCGGTCGCGACCACGATGAGCACGCGGAGAGCCGCCGCTACCCATGCGCCCTCAAGCAACGAGGCAACAACGCCGAAGGGAGCGCCGAAGGGCGTCCAGAGCGCGACGTTCAATCCCGCCTGGAAGACCTCGACGGAGAAGTTCTGACTCAGCACAGACATCCAGTAGCCCATGGGGGTCAGCACCATCATGAAGACGACGGCACCCAGAACGGTCACAGCGTCTTTCTTTCCCGAGGTGTCGAGGCGCACCGCGAACCAGGTTCCAACCGCGCGCGCCCACACAACCGCGAGGGGAAGCGTCACGAGACCAGCAATGAACCAGCCGAGCGCCTCAATCCACTGGGCGCGCCACAGAGCGAACCAGACGGGCAGGAAGAGCACCATGGCAGATAGCAGACCGCCGGGGCCTACGGCCGTCGCCGCGGCCAGCCCCGCCCCGAGGCGCTTGCTGGGTCCCACGTAGGGAGACAGGCGCACGGGGTCCACCGAGTTATCCATCGACGCAAAAATGATCGGGAGGACCAGCCAGAGCAAGAAAATGAAGGGGCCGGCAATCGGCATCACGGGCGCAGCCAGGGAGGCTTCATCTGAACGCGCGAGGAAAGCTGTGCCCACGAGCGCGGAAGCATAGATTGCGCCAAAGTACAAAGCGCCAAGGACGGCAAGAACGAGAACGACCGTCTGCTTGCGAACAGTGTTCCAGATGATGCGAAGCTTGAGGCGAATCAGTTGCCCAACCACGACAGACCTTCCTCGGAGTGGACGCCGCCGACCAGAGCGGTGAAGCGCTCCCCCAGGTCTCCACCCTGGGCGACCTCGTCGGTGGTACCGGCGACGAGCACACGCCCCTTGTCGATAATGGCCACGTGCGTGCACAGTTGCTGGACGGTCGCCATCACGTGCGAGGACAGGATGACCGTGCCCCCACGCTTGGTGTAGTCGGTGAGAATCTGGCGGATGTTGGCCGCAGAGACGGGGTCCACGGCCTCGAAAGGCTCATCAAGAACCAGGACGCGCGGTGAGTGAATGAGCGCGGCAGCCAGAGCGATCTTCTTCGTCATGCCCGCCGAGTAGTCGCCGATGAGCTTCTTACCGGCCTCGGCCAGGTCGAGGGCCGCCAGGAGCTCGTGAGCGCGCTCGCGGGCGACGGAGGCGTCCAGTCCATGGAGCATACCGACATGGACAAGGAAGTCCGGGCCGGAGAGACGGTCGAGCAACCGCATTCCATCGGGCATGACACCAAGCAGGGCGCGCGCCTCCTGGGTTCGCGCCCACACGTCGACGCCGTGCACAAAGGCGGTGCCACGGTCGGGGGTGAGCAGGCCGGTGGCCATGGTGAGCGTCGTCGTCTTGCCGGCGCCGTTCGGCCCGACGATCCCGTAGAAGGATCCGGTGGGGATGTCGAGGGACAGGTCCGCGACGGCGATGAGGTTGCCATAAACCTTGACGAGGCCTCGGATGGCCAGTGCAACATCATCCCCGACGGGGGTGGCGGGTACCGCAGG
Organism: Pauljensenia sp. UMB3104; assembly: GCF_030217285.1. Lineage (NCBI taxonomy): Bacteria > Bacillati > Actinomycetota > Actinomycetes > Actinomycetales > Actinomycetaceae > Pauljensenia > Pauljensenia sp. UMB3104. Next base: position 6,110 of record NZ_JASONN010000012.1, read on the forward strand.
TGCGGCGGGCTGCGAATCGGACACGAAATTCTCCTTCAGGCATTGAAATACCTCCCCATTTTACGAGAGATACAAGCCAACGCCCAGGAGCGCGTCCAGATAACCGCTTCTACCTGCAGGCATACGACCTACTCATGACTAATCACAACATGAAGTCCATGATCCGGGTGATAGGTCCACGTTGCCCGATAGGAGCCCCACGTCTGTTCCTGAGTACCGTCGATGGCTCGCGTTGATTCCATGCGTTGCTTCAACGATGTTGGGGCATCCAGTTCCTCAAGGAGGCACCCGAGCGTGCGCACACTCATCCCCGGTTCTTTCTTCCCAGAGGTCGTCATTTCCATGCTCGTTCCATCGGAGGAAACTTGCGCATAAGGAAAGGCCTCACATGTATTCACCGCAGCCACAAAGTTCGTGGATCCATCGGCCATGAGTGCAGCCAATGCGACAACCGAAACGACAGTGGCAATAATCCCCATGAAGAAACCGAGAGAAAACATTCCAAGCCCCAGCTTCCAACGCCGCTTCTGACGCGGCGGCTCATGCTGGTCCGTCCGCATACGCGCCTCATCATGCCGATAGGCCATGGCTTGGCGACGTCGAGCCTCCTCTACCTCCTCGGCGGGTACGTACATCTGCTCGACCGATACCAGACGCGGTGCAGGTCGCGCAGCGGCCGCCGAGTAAGCACTACCAACACGGTCTCCACCAAAGCGTTCATCGTGTCGACTGCGACTGCCATATGGCGATGAGTCGGGAGAGACCCCAGCCAAATGCTCGTCGCGATGCGCGTATTCCCGTTCGGATACCGTCTGCTGCTCACGGGGAGCAAAAGGACTCGATTGCACTACCGACGATTCGCTTTCCTCACCCACACCACGGTGCGGTGCGCCCGTGGCACTAGGCGAAGGAGTGGACCTTGCCCCCGGCCTCGGGTACTCCCGCGGTAGCTGGCCGTCACCATAGCGATACGCATCCGGTGTATGTGCTCCCATGAGTCCTCCATTGGCGGGAAGCTGTCGATTATTCAATAAGCGTACCCAAGGATTACTCGAAAAGCAAAGGGGCCTGCCAGCACTAGAAACCTGCACAGCCAACACACACTGCACCACTGTCATGCACGCCAATCCACAACCGCGCAGACAGTACTCACAGAGGCTCAACGAGCACCTTCGCCTCCACCGCGAGCACCCCGCACGCGGAACAGAATGAAGGCGAGAGACTAATTCTCGACAAAGCCCCCGGAAACAGTATTAGCACCAGTCGACACGCCAACGGAAGACTCAATAACACCTCGCGAAGATGCCCCGGTCGAGCGCGACAGGTAGAGACCCGCAACGAACGCCGCAACGAGGAGGAGAGCCGAGAGGAAGCCAAGGAGGAACATGACCAGGCCGTGGTGCCGGCTGCTACGACGCGCTGGGCGTTCGCGACGATCCAGCCGCGATTCGATGTGACCGGAGCGACGAGCTTCGGCCTCGCGCCGCGACGCGCCTCCCACAGAGGAGGAGCGCATCCCCTCGCGCACGGGCACCCCCTCAGCCCCGGAAGGAATCCCCTGCGCTCCGCCGCGTACCTCATCGGAGTGGCCGACGACCCGCATGGTCGTTCGATGCCAATCGCGATGAACGGCGACACCGGGATGCTGGTCGGACTCAAAGGTCACGCCGACTTCATCCTTCTGAGCATATTCACGCGCGAGAGCGGGCGACTGCGCGACGTGACCTCCCTGCCCGGGGACACCTTCACGGGTAGCAGCGCTCTGCCGAGCCACCGTTGCCGCATCCTTCGAGGGGCGAGAGCCCTTCGGAGCACTGGGCGTCACAGCAGCCTTCCGACGAACCACCGCAACCTCGGCGGTGATGACCTGCTCATCAGAGGAGACAGACTCGGGCACGCGGGCCATCGTGGGCAGGCTCGGCCGCTTGCGCGCACGCACAGGTGCAGCGTCGGCCGGATAGTCCTGCGCCACCTGTCCCGCACCAATTCGATACGCGTCAGGCGTCGTAGCCGCCATAAGTCCTCCACGAGTAACTAGCTGTCAGTTTCTTGACAATCATATGTACTAGTTACTCCGAAAGCAACCGATCAGTCGATACCGAGAGCCTTACGCAGGCGCGCCACGTGCCCCGTCGCCTTCACGTTGTACTGGGCCAGAGCCACCGTCCCATCAGGGTTGACAACCACGGTCGAACGGATAATGCCCACGTAGGTGCGGCCGTAGTTCTTCTTTTCGCCCCAGGCACCCCAGGCCTCGAGAATCTGATGGTCCGGGTCCGAGGCCAGCGGGAAGGTGAGGGCCTGCTTCTCAGTGAAACGCTCAAGGGCGGCCATCGAGTCGGCGGACACGCCGATGACCGAGTAACCGGCCCCCTGCAAGGAAGCCAGGGAATCGCGGAAGTCGCACGCTTCCTTCGTGCAGCCGGGCGTGGAGGCCTTCGGGTAGAAGTAGACGACGACGCCACGGGAGGAGGCTGCGAGGAGATCCGCCAGGGACAGGGTTCCCTGGGTGGTCTCAGCGGTAAAGTCGGGGGCCTGCTGGCCAATGTCCAAAACGCTCATGACCTCAGTCTATCGAGGGCCACTCCCCCAATGCGACCGGGCATGAGCCATCGTGCGCGAGATGGGACTCGAACCCACACGTCAAAGACACTGGAACCTAAATCCAGCGCGTCTGCCAATTCCGCCACTCGCGCGCGCACCCCAGTGTAACGGATGCGGGCGAGGCCGTCCGCATGCCTTCGCCCACGTCCGCGCCGACGTCGCGCGAGGCCTTAGCGCCCGGTTGCGTCGATAGTCCCTTCGCCCAGGACTCGACTGCCACGATAGACAACCATCGACTGGCCGCGGGCGACGCCGCGTGCGCTGTCCGCAAGGACAACGCTGATGGTTCGGGCGTCACCGTCGCGAGTGAGCGACGCGACAGGAATGGGCGTTCCGTGCGCGCGCAGCTGCACGAAAAGGTCGGTCGCGTCGACCCCGTCATCATCCGATGCGAGCCAGACGGCATCCGTGGCCATAATCCGGGAAATAGACAGGAGTTCCGAGGCACCCACGACGACTTGGTTGCTCTCCGGCCTGGTCTCGAGGACGTAGCGCGGACGGCCGTCGGGTGCGGGCGCGCCGATGCCGAGGCCCTTGCGCTGGCCGACGGTGTAGTTCCAATAGGCTTCGTGATGGCCGAGTACCTCTCCATCGGGAGTGACGATCTCACCCTCAGCGGCGCCCAAATGGGAGCGCAGAAACCCCTGCGTGTCGCCGTCGGGGATGAAGCAGATGTCGTAGGAGTCGGGTTTGTTGGACACGCCCAGGCCCAGGCGCTCGGCCTCGGAGCGCACCCACGCCTTGTTGGGGGCATCGCCCAGCGGCAGGACCACCCGGGTCAGTTCCTCTGGGCCCATGACAGCCAGGACGTAGGACTGATCCTTCAGGCCGTCAGCTCCGCGATGCAGCTCAGGCCCTGCCGCCCCATCCTTGATGGCCGCGTAGTGGCCGGTGCACACCGCGTCGAAGCCGAGCGCGCGGGCTCGGTTGGCCAGCTCTCGAAACTTCACGAACTCGTTACAGCGCACGCACGGATTGGGGGTGCGACCGGCCTTGTATTGGGCGACGAAGTCGGTGATGACGGTCTGCTCGAATTCGCTCGCGAGATCCCACACGTAGAACGGGATGCCGATGATCTCAGCGGCGCGCGCAGCGTCGCCCGCGTCCTCGATCGAGCAGCATCCGCGCGAGCCGATGCGGCACTCCTGGGGCTGGGACGACAGCGCCATGTGGACGCCGACGACGTCGTGCCCGGCCTCGACGGCCTTCGCGGCGGCGACGGCGGAGTCCACGCCACCGGACAGTGCTGCCAGAACTCGCATCTAGCGTTCCTCGTTTCGTTCGTTGCGCACGTGGGCGACGCCGTCCAGGGCGGCACCCGCACGGATCGCCATCGGCAGGGCGGCCAGGAAGGCGTCGATGTCATCGCGCGTCGTCTCATGGCCGAGCGAGACGCGCAGGACGCCGAGGGCCTGCTCTTCACTGCGCCCCATCGCCATGACGATGTCGGAGGGGCGCGTCACCCCCGCATGGCAGGCGGACCCGGCGGACACGGCGATGCCAGCCATGTCGAAGGCCATGAGCACGGCCTCCGGGCGGGCGGTCGGCAGGGACAAGTGGATGATCGCACTCGACGAGGCCGACTCCCCCACCGTCGCGCTCACGCCGTCCGGCAGGTGGGACAGCAAGTGGGCGCGCAGGTCCGCCGCGCGGGTCGCGAAGACGGCGCGCTCGGCGACAACCTCGGCGAGGGCGGCAGCGAGTGCGCACGCACCCGCGACGTCTGGCGTGCCCGAGCGGATCGAGCGCTCGTGGCCACCACCGGGGCGGTCGGTCGTCATGGGAATGCCGCGCCGTACGACAAGGACACCGGTGCCGGCGGGTGCGCCGACCTTGTGACCACCCACGCTCATGAGATCAAGGCCAAGCTCTAAGAAGGACACGTCCAGGGTCGGGATCGCCTGGGCAGCGTCCGAATGCGCGAGGCCGCCGCTGGCGTGCACGAGCGCAGCGAAGTTGGCGACCGGCTGGATTGTGCCGATTTCGGAGGACACGAGCGTCATGGAACCAAGCGCGAGACGCCCGTCCCACGCGGCGGGTGCTTCGTCACCAGAAACGGCAGGCAGGACCGACACGCCACCCGCATCCACGGGCAAAACCTCCCAGTCAAAGCACTCACGGGACGCGACCTCGCGCTGGTGGGCGACTGCGTCGTGCTCAAGGCCCGAAACGACGATGAGACTGCGACCGCCATCGCGCCCACGCATGCCGCGGGCCGCAGCCATCACGCCCAGCGCGTCGGACTCCGTGGCACCGGATGTGAAGATCACCTCGTGGATATCTGCCCCGAGAGCGCACGCAACCTGTTCGCGCGCGTCGTCGAGCATGCGACGGGCCCGCCGCCCTCCAAAGTGGAGGGCGGCGGGATTGCCAGGGGTGGCAGCCAGGTCACGCTGGGCACGCGTCCACGCCTCGAGGGCGCACTCGCGCAGCGGCGTGGTGGCCGCCTGGTCGAGATAGACGCTCACGCCTGGGAGCGCGCCTCCTCGATGGCGGCCAGGGCCGCGGGCACGACCTCGGTCACGTCGCCGACAACACCAAAGTCTGCGATCTCGAAGATCGGGGCGTCGGGGTCATCGCACACGGCGACGATGTGGGCGGCAGACTGCATACCCACCGTGTGGTGAATCGCGCCGGAGACGCCCAGGCCGATGTAGAGGTTCGGGGTGACCGTCAGGCCCGTCTGGCCGATCTGCTCGGCTCGCGGGGCCCAACCCTCGTCACAGGCGACGCGGGTCGCGCCCACGGCACCACCCAGCGCATCGGCGAGCGAGCGAACCAACTCGAAGTCACCGTCCACGCCGCGGCCACCGCACACCACGGTGGAGGCGTCGGTCAGGGACACGCCTTCCTCCTCGTCGGGCACGCTGGAAACAACCTGGATCGAGGAAGCCTCGGGGCTCAGCTCGACGGACAGGGCCTGCCCGGTCAGGGCGACGGGAGAGGCCACCGGGGCCTCGTCGATGATGCCGGAGGCGATGCCGACGATCGGAGTCTGTCCCTCGAGGACGATGCGCATCGACCAAGAGCCGCCCAGGGCGGTCTTGCCGATCTGGAGGACACCGCCGTCGAAGCCGACGGAGGACGCACCGGAGACCACGCCGGCCTCGGTGAGGGCGCCGACGCGACCGGCGATCTCACGACCGCGGTAGTCCGAGCACAGGAGCACCAGGCCGAAGCTGGCAGTGGCCAGCGCGGAGATCACCGCGTCGGAGGCGACGACCGAGGAACGCCCGGCGTCACCCAGGTCGGCATGCAGCAGCTGGGTCGCGCCCAGCTCGGACAGTGCTGCCACGTCGGGCGTGGTGGCCAGGGACAGGGCAACGACGTCAGCGCTGGTCAGGGACGCAGCCAGCGTCACGGCCTGGCGGGCCAGGGGCGTCAGGTGATCGCCCGCCTGATCGGCCAGAACAAGAATCGGGGAACTCATCTGCTGCGTCATGTCACTTCACCACCGAAAGGATGTAGTCGGCCAGAGCGCGCCCGCCCTCGCCGGCGTCCTGAATGATCGTGCCCGAACCGTCGCGGGTGTTCTCCTCGCCGTGGGTCACGGCGGTCAGCGCGCGGCGCATCACGAGGCCCTCCCCGCCGGGAACCTCGACGAGGTCATCGATGCCCCACTGGTCCAGCGGCTTCTTGCGGGCGGCCTTCATGGCGGCAAAGGCCGGGTAGCGCGGTTCGTTTATCTGGTCGGTCACGGAGACGACCGCGGGCAGCGCGGCGCGCACGGTCTCGGTGTAGCCGTCGACGGCACGCTCGATCGTCACGGCACCGTCCGCGACGCTCAGGGAGCGGGCAAGGCCCAGCAGGGGCATGTGGGCCTTGGCGGCCAGTGCGCCGGGCAGCATGGAGGTCATCGCGTCCAGCGACGCCATGCCGGTGATCACCAGGTCGACGGGGCCGCACTCCTCGCTGATCTTCGCGATCGCAACGGCCAGGACGGAGGCGGTCGTAATGACGTCAGAGCCCTCCAGGAACTCATCGGAAACGATGTAGGCACGGTCCGCGCCCATCTGCAGGGCGCGCATGAGGGAGTCCTCGGCGTCTTCGGGACCCATCGTCAGTGCGACGACCTCAGCCTCACGGCCTGCGTCCTCTTCGGACTCCTTGAGCTGAACGGCAGCCTCAATGGCGTTCTCGTCCAGTTCGTTCAGCACATCGTCCTCACCGCGCACCAGGCGGCCGCCCTCAAAACGGCGTTCGGACTGCATGTCGGGGACATGCTTCACACACACGACAATTCTCATGCCTTCTAGCGTGCCACATTCCGCGCCTCACGCCCATATATATGAGGGTTGCCTCACCAGCGCGTGCCGCTGTTCATAGTCCCTACCAGTTCCTAATCCGACCGCTTAATTAACGGTCACGTATGATGGAGACTGACTGCATCTATCAGGCTTGGGCGCAGTCAATAATTCGTCAGAAAGAGGCACTCTTTTATGTCCGAGCGCTCCGGCTCGCCCTGCGTCCCCACCGTGCGCGTCACCGAACCGAACCCCGTCCCCTCCCGCCTGGGAGTTTTCCGTTCGGGCGACGGGCTCGATGTGTCCGTGGTCGCGCGGGGCGCGTCCGGCGTGGATATGTGCATTTTCGACGAGGTCGGGGCTGAGACACGCTACGCCCTGATCGGCCCTCATACCGGCATCTGGCACGGCCACATCCCGGGCTTTGGCGCAGGGACCCGCTACGGCTTCCGCGTTCACGGTCCATGGGATCCGGACGGTGGCAAGTTCTACAACTCGCACAAGCTCCTCCTCGACCCCTACGGCCGGGGGGTCGACGGCGTCGTCGATATGAAGCCTGGCGTCTACGCGCACTGCGTCGACGAGGATCTCTACCCCTCCGAGTACCCGCTGCGCCGCTCACCCATTGACTCCGCTCCCTACATGCCGCGTTCGGTCGTCGTGGAGCCCTCCTTCCCGATCGAACCCAAGCCACATACGCCGTGGGAGACGACGGTCATCTACGAGATCCACGTCAAGGGCTTCACGAAGAACATGCCCGGCGTGCCCCCGGAGTTGCGTGGCACCTACGCGGGACTGGCTCACCCGGCTTCCGTGTCGTATCTGAAGGACCTGGGCGTCACCGCGGTCGAGCTGCTCCCCGTGCACGCCAAGTGCGACGAGCCTTTCCTCACCGAACGCGGCCTGACGAACTACTGGGGTTACTCGACCCTCTCCTTCTTCGCTCCCGAACCCTCCTACGCGACCGAGGCCTCGCGTGAGCGCGGCGCCCAGGCGGTCGTCGACGAGTTCCGCGGCATGGTCTCTCTGCTGCATCAGGCTGGCATTGAGGTCATCCTCGACGTCGTCTACAACCACACGTGTGAGGGTGGAGACGCCGGCCCGTCACTGTCGTGGCGCGGCCTGGATTCCGACCTGTACTACCGCCACACGACCTCTCGCCCCGTCCAGGCAATCGACGTGACGGGCACCGGCAACACCGTGAACATGGATCATCCGAAGACCATTCAGATGGTGCTGGATTCGCTGCGCTACTGGGTCCGCGAGATGGGCGTGGACGGTTTCCGCTTCGACCTGGCGGCCACGCTGGGCCGTTTTGCGACCGGTTTCAGCCCGATGCACCCGCTCCTCATCGCGATGGCCACGGACGATCTGCTCGCGCACGTCAAGCTCATCGCCGAGCCCTGGGACGTGGGCCCCGGCGGCTGGCAGACGGGCAACTTCCCGGTCCCCTTCTCCGAGTGGAACGACCACTACCGCGGCGCCCTGCGTAACTTCTGGCTGGCGGACGTGCGTGCCCAGGCCTCGGGCCATATCGTGTCGGGTCCCAACGACCTCGCAACGCGTCTGTCTGGCTCCCAGGACGTGTTTGAGCACGGGCTGGGTCGCCTGCGCGGCCCACGCGCCTCGATCAACTTCGTGACGGCACACGACGGCTTCACGCTGGCGGACCTGACGGCTTACGACCGCAAGCACAACACCGCGAACCTGGAGAACAACCGCGACGGTTCGGACGATAACCGCTCGTGGAACCACGGCGTCGAGGGCACACTGGCTGTCAACGCCACTCACCCCAACGCGATGACGCCCTACGCGATCCTGTCCGACATGACGATCGCGGACCTGCGTGCGCGCTCTCAGCGCAACATCCTCACGACGATGTTCGTTTCCTCGGGCACGCCGATGCTCACGGGCGGTGACGAATTTGGTCGTACCCAGTACGGCAATAACAACGCCTACTGCCAGGATGATCCGATCTCGTGGGTCGACTGGGATCTGGCTGAAGGACAGCTCGAGCAGATCGACACGGTGTCCTGGCTCATCGCTCTCCGTCAGGCCCATCCGGTCCTGCGCCCCGACCGCTTCGCGACCGGCACCCCGCACGGCGGGGACACAATCCCTGACCTGTCGTGGTACACGGCGCAGGGCACGCCGATGCCTGACTACGGCTGGACGGACGCCCGCCACCGCACATTCCAGATGCTGCGTTCCGGCGTGACGTGGGGCGACCGCGACGCCCTCATCATCATCAACGCGAACCTGGACGGCGCCGAGGTCACGCTGCCCGAGGGCCACGATCTCGACTGGCTGGTCGCCTACTCGACCGTGTGGGCGACGCCCTCCGAGGGCGGCGTCGGCGAGACACGTAACCCGAGCGAGCTCTCCCTTGAGGCTGAGCACGTCGCTCCGCGCTCCACGCTGTCGATTGAACCGCTGTCCGTGACCATCCTGCTCTCTGACGTCGCATTCCACCCCGAGCACTGAGCGGGCTCAAGTTTCATTCATCCCCACCCACTCGTTAGGATTGACGCATGACTCGCAGTGAAGATGCCCTGGAAACCGCAACCTCCGATGCCTCGCTGGCCCGCTCGAAGGCCCGCAGCGCCGAGATCGACCTGGCGATCGACCAGGACCCCTCGCGTTTCCGTATCCTCACGGGTGACCGTCCGACGGGCCACCTGCACCTGGGCCACTACTTCGGCACGCTGCGCAACCGCGTGCTCCTGCAGAACCGCGGGGTTGAGACCTGGGTTCTGGTCGCCGACTACCAGGTGATCACCGACCGCGATGGCGTGGGTCCGATCCGTGAGCGTGTCCTCGGCCTCGTCGCCGACTACCTGGCCGCGGGCATCGACCCCGAGCGCTCCACGATCTTCAACCACTCGGCGGTTCCGGCCCTCAACCAGCTGATGCTGCCCTTCCTCTCCCTGGTCACCGAGTCGGAGCTGCACCGCAACCCGACCGTGAAGGCTGAGCTGGAGGCGACCGAGGGCCGCGCGATGACGGGTCTCATGTTGACCTACCCGGTCCACCAGGCCGCCGACATCCTCTTCTGCAAGGCGAACATCGTGCCCGTGGGCCAGGATCAGCTCCCCCACCTGGAGCAGGCTCGCCTGATCGCGCAGCGCTTCGACAAGCGATACGGCCGCGCCACCCCCGAGCGCCCCGTGTTCCCCCGCCCCGAGGCACTCCTCTCCGAGGTCCCGCTGCTGCTGGGCACGGACGGGCAGAAGATGTCCAAGTCGCGCGGTAACACGATCGAGCTGCGCATGAGCGCCGACGAGACCGCGAAGATCCTCAAGAAGGCGAAGACCGACGCCGAGCGCCGCATCACCTTCGACCCGGAGGGCCGTCCCGAGGTCTCCAACCTCCTGATGCTGGCTTCCTTGGCCACGGGCGAGGCCCCCGAGGCGATCGCGGATCGCATTGGTGACGCGGGCGCGGGCACCCTGAAGGCCCTCGTCACTGAGTCCCTGAACGAGATGCTCGCTCCCCTGCGCGAGCGCCGTGCCGAGCTCATCGCGAATGAGGACTACCTGCTGTCCATCCTGCACGCCGGTAACGAGCGTGCCAACGAACAGGCCGACCAGACCCTGTCCGAGGTGCGCACCGCCATGCAGATGAACTACTGATTCCACACATTCTCCCCTTGGAGGCCACCATGGCATACAACCAGTTCCCCGAGCATCCCGACGATTCCGTCGGCTCGTGGATGCTCACTCTCTTCGTCGCCGGCATCCCGCTGGTCGGCTTCATCTACCTGCTGGTGCTCGCGCTCGGTTCGGGCGGCTCACCCTCGAAGCGTAACTTTGCGCGCGCCCTGTTCATCTGGCAGATCATCGGCATCGTCGCGACGATCCTGATGTTCGTCCTCTTTGGTGGTGCGATCATGGCAGGGCTGCAGAACAGCGGCTACTGACGACGATCCTCACACGGAGGGTAGTTCCTGGACATTCAGGGGCTACCCTCCTTCTATGGGAGCGGAATTCTAACGTTTCGGACGACAGTTAAAATCTTGACAGACCATGAGAGCGCCCTCCGTATCGCCGAGGCATGGGCATCGTTTTCTCCCGGACGCATCCATAGGCTAGTGTGGGTCTCGTGAGCGAGAAACTGTTGCCCCGTATCCCGATCATCGAAGTGTTCCCCGTCATCGAAGACGGCACGCTTCCCGCTAAGGCGACCGAAGGCGAGCCTTTCCCCGTTCGTGCGACCGTGTTCCGCGAAGGGCACGACGCATTCGCCGCCGAGGCCGTTCTGCTGCGCCCGGACGGAGGTGAATACTCCCGCACGCGCATGGTAGACATCGCCCCCGGCCTCGACAGGTACGAGGCCTGGGTGGCCGCGAACACGCCCGGCGCCTGGTCCTTCCGCGTGGACTCCTGGTCGGACCCCTACGCGACGTGGCGCCACGATGCGACCGTGAAGGTCGGCGCCGGCGTCGACGTCGAGCTCATGCTCGAGGAGGGCGCTCGCCTCATGGAGCGCGCGGCCGAAGGCACGGCCTACGGTAACCCCTCCCAGAAGCGTCCCCCGGCCTCGGACATTGACGTCCTGACCGACGCGGCGCGCCGCCTGCGCGACACCAGTCATTCCGCCCAGCAGCGCCTCTCCGCGGGCATCTCCTCGCGCGTGCGTCTCATCTTCCGCGACCATCCGCTGCGCGACCTCATCGGCTCGTCACGCGCCTACCCCCTCGACGTGGCCCGCACAAAGGCCCTGGCAGGCGCATGGTACGAAATCTTCCCGCGCTCTGCGGGCGCCTTCCAACACCCCGACGGCACGTGGGTATCCGGCACTCTCGCGGGGGCGGCGGAGGACCTGCCGCGTATCGCAGGCATGGGTTTTGACGTCGTCTACCTGACCCCGGTCCACCCGATCGGCACGACGCACCGAAAGGGCAAGAACAACGCCCTGGAAGCCGCTCCCGGCGACCCGGGTTCCCCCTACGGCATCGGCTCCCCCGAGGGTGGCCACGATGCTATCCACCCCGAGCTCGGCGACTTCGCTGACTTCGACCGCTTCGTCGAGCGCGCCCGAGGCCTCGGCCTGGAGGTCGCCCTCGACCTAGCCCTCCAGTGTTCCCCCGACCACCCGTGGGTCAAGGAGCATCCCGAGTGGTTCACGACCCGCGCCGACGGCACGATCGCATACGCGGAGAACCCTCCGAAGAAGTACCAGGACATCTATCCCCTGAACTTCGACAACGACCCTGAGGGCATCTACCGGGCCGTGCGCGACGTCATCGAACTGTGGATCAACCACGGCGTGACGATCTTCCGCGTCGACAACCCGCACACGAAGCCCATCCCCTTCTGGGAGCGCCTGCTCGCCGACATCAAGGCGCAGTACCCGGGCACGCTCTTCCTGGCCGAAGCATTCACGCGCCCCGCCATGATGCGCACCCTCGGCGCAATCGGCTTCGATCAGTCCTACACGTACTTCGCGTGGAGGACCACCAAGCAGGAGATCGAGGAGTACCTGCGCGAGGTCTCCGAAGACACCGCCCACCTCATGCGCCCGGCCTTCTGGCCCACAACGCACGACATCCTCACCCCGCAGATGTGGGATGGCGGCACTGCGATCTTCGCGATCCGCGCGATGCTCGCCGCTCTGGGCGCACCCACGTGGGGCATCTACTCCGGGTACGAATTCGTGGAGAACGAGCCGCGCGGCACCTACCAGGAGCCCAACAACAACGAGAAGTACGAGTTCCGCCCACGCCGCTGGGAGGACGCCGAATCGATCGGTATCTCGCGCCTCTTCACGCTGCTGAACGCCGCGCGCGCCAAGCACCCCGCGCTGCGCCAGCTCCACCAGATCCGCATCCACCCGACGTCCTCGGATCGCCTCATCGCGTTCTCGCGTCACATTCCCGGCAAGTTCACCTCCGACGGCAAGCCCGACACCGTCATCTGCGTGATCTCCTTGGATCCGCACGAGGGCGTGGATGCCACGGTCGAGCTCGATCTGGAGGCGATGGGCCTAGCGACCCCCGGTGGTCACATTACGGTCGTCGACGAGCTGGACGGACGCTCCTACGTGTGGGGATCCTCCAACTGGGTATCCCTGTCCCCCGTGACGCGCCTCGGCCACGTCTTCAAGGTCGAGCCCGCCCACACATCCCCCTGGGCGCAAGCCTAACGAGGCTTGTGCGCCCGGCGTTACCATGTGGGCGCGCCGGGCGCACGCAAGCCCTCCATAACACCCACCAATATGAGACCCGGCCCCCTTTTTTGCCGGTCAGACGCTAGACTTATCAACACCAGTGAACTGAGCGGTTCACCCATCTGGAGTAAGGAAAATCCATGAGCTGCGAACTTACGCCGATCCCGGTCAATGACGACATCCTCGACGCCGTTGCCTCAGGCTCCTACTACTCGCCCCACTCCGTGCTGGGCGCCCACCTTGGCGACGACGGCGTCACCATCCGCGTCGTCGCGCACCTGGCCGACGCGGTCGACATCATCACGCCGACGGGCGCCTACGCTGCTTCCCACGAGCGCGGCGGCATCTGGGTTGCTGCCCTGCCCGATAAGGAGATCCCCGCCTACCGCGTGTCCGTCACCTACGGCGACGACACCATCGTGCGCGATGATCCCTACCGGTACCTGCCGACCCTGGGCGAGATGGACACCTACCTGATTTCTGAGGGTCGCCACGAGAACCTCTGGAACGTCCTGGGCGCGCACGTGAAGACCTACACCGACGAGCTCGGCGAGACCACCGGTACCGCCTTTGCCGTGTGGGCCCCCAACGCCCGCGCCGTGCGCGTCGTCGGCGAATTCAACTACTGGGACGGCACGCAGACCTCCATGCGTTCGCTGGGTTCTTCCGGCGTGTGGGAGATCTTCGTCCCCGAGGTCGGCGTGGGTGCGCGCTACAAGTTCGAAATCCAGGGCCCCGGCGGCAACTGGTTCCAGAAGGCCGACCCGTTGGCCCGCGCCACCGAGATCCCCCCGGCCACCGCCTCGGTCGTGACCGACTACTTCCACGAGTGGACCGACCAGGAGTGGATGTCCACCCGCAAGGACCGCAACGTCCACACCGGCCCCATGTCGATTTACGAGGTCCACGCGGGCTCGTGGCGCCAGGGCCTGGGCTACCGTGAGCTGGCCGACGAGCTGGTCCCCTACGTCAAGCAGATGGGCTTCACGCACGTAGAGTTCATGCCGCTCGCCGAGCACCCCTTCGGTGGCTCGTGGGGCTACCAGGTGACCTCCTACTACGCCCCCACCTCGCGCTACGGCACCCCGGATGACTTCCGCTACCTCGTGGACGCCTTCCACCGCGCGGGCATCGGCGTCATCCTCGACTGGGTTCCCGCCCACTTCCCGAAGGACGACTTCGCGCTGGCCCGCTTCGACGGCACCCCGCTGTACGAGGATCCGGACCCGCTGCGCGGCGAGCACCCCGACTGGGGCACCTACGTCTTCAACTTTGGTCGCCGCGAGGTGCGTAACTTCCTGGTCGCCAACGCCCTGTACTGGCTCGAAGACTTCCACATCGACGGCCTGCGCGTCGACGCTGTGGCCTCGATGCTGTACCTGGACTACTCGCGCAAGGACGGCCAGTGGCGTCCCAACCAGTACGGTGGCCGCGAGAATCTGGAGGCCATCGAGTTCATCCAGGAAGCCAACGCGACCGCGTACCGTCGTCACCCCGGCATCGTCATGATCGCCGAAGAGTCCACGGCGTGGCCCGGCGTGACCGCCCCGACCTCGGGCGGTGGCCTCGGCTACGGCATGAAGTGGAACATGGGCTGGATGAACGACACCCTGCGCTACCTGAGCGAGGATCCGGTTAACCGCCGCTGGCATCACGGCGAACTCACGTTCTCCCTGGTGTACGCCTTCTCCGAGAACTACGTGCTGCCCCTGTCGCACGACGAGGTCGTGCACGGCAAGGGATCGCTGATCTCGAAGATGCCCGGCGACAAGTGGCAGCGCCTGGCGGGCCTGCGTTCGCTCTTCGCCTACCAGTGGAGCCACCCGGGCAAGCAGCTCATCTTCATGGGCCAGGAGATCGGCCAGGAGCAGGAGTGGAACGAGTCCTACTCCCTCGACTGGTGGCTGCTGGACCAGGAGGGTCACGCAGGCGTCGCGGCTCTCGTGGAGCGCCTCAACGCGATCTACGCCTCCTCCCCCGCCATGTGGGACGACGACTACACGGGCTTCGAGTGGATCGATGCATCGGACGGCGACCACAACCTGATCTCCTACCTGCGTAAGGGATCGGACGATGCGGGTAACCGCGAGGTCGTCGTGTGCATCTCGAACTTCGCCGGCAACCCGCACGAGGGCTACCGCGTGGGTCTGCCGTTTGGCGGCGAGTGGGTCGAGATCCTCAACACGGATGCGGAGGAGTTCGGCGGCTCGGGCGTCGTCAACGTCGGTACCATCATCGCCGAGGACACCCCGTGGAACTGCCGTCCGGTCTCCGCGTCGCTGCGCGTGCCGCCGCTGGGTGCCGTGTGGCTGGTGCCCGCCTCGCAGGTGCGCTGACGCCATAGGTTGATACGGCGAGGCCGGGGCAGGGTTTCCTGCTCCGGCCTCGTTCGTTATCTGCTCGTTGCGGATGCGGCGCGCGGCGGTGTACGCGGGCGGTCCTTAGAAGCCCGCCCTGCCCCGGTCTATCTGCCCCTGCAGCTTGATCAGTTCGCGTCGAGCCTCCGGGTCGGACTCCCGGTCGATTTTCTTCGTCAGCTCGTTGTGCGTCGAATGCCATCCGTACCACACGACGACGGAGATGAACACGAGAACGACGATGATCCATGCAGGCATGACGATGGCCCCTTCCGCGACAGTGCGTATGAACGCACAGTATCACATGAGGAGCATCGCCAGGCGCGTACGTGCCTTGGAAACCTCGGGCGTCGATCCCGCGACACGGAAGAGGTCCAGGAGACGCAGGCGCAGCGCGTCGCGCTCCTCGGTATCCGTGGAGGCGGCCAGCAGGTCAAGCAGCACGTCAAAGGCACCGGAAGCATCGCCCGCGGCGAACAGCGCATCCGCACGGGCCGCGGGGTCAGTGGTATCGGCTGTGGCACTGCGGGCGGCCAGGCGCACGCGCGACAGGTGAGACTTCGCATCCTCGTCGCGCGGATTCAGCTCGATAACTTTCTCCCAACCCGCGATGGCCTCGTCGAGGTTACCGGCGGCCTCGGCGGCCAGCGGGGCCTCGTGCTCGGGCGGAGTAGGAGCGACCGTATCTTCGGCGGCCACGGCGATGCGCGCCGTGATGCCCATCTGCGTCGCAGCCTCGAGGACCTGCGAAATGACGGGGAGCACCTGCTCCTTCGCTGCGCCGCCCTGGAACAGCGGAACGGGACGCCCACCCACGAGAGCGACCACCGTGGGCACGCCCTGAATCTGGAAGGCCTGAGCGATCGCGGGAGCCTTGTCGATATCAACCTCGACCAGCTGGAACTTCCCCCCGTTCTCACGCGCGATCTCTTCGAGCATGGCCAGGGTGGGCTTGGACTCGAGCGAACGCGGCGACCACATGACCATGATAACCGGCACGGCCTGCGAGGTGGACATGACGTCCTGGAAGTTCTCCTCGTCCGTGGTGGTGATGAGCGGGATGTGCAGGCCCTCCCCCGCTGCCGGAGCGCTCTCCTGCGCGGCGCCAGGAGTGCTCTGGCGGGCCGAGAGGTCGACGGCTCCGTGCGAGTCTGCGGGCATGGGCGTCGCCTCGGATGCGGGACGGGGGTCAGGCGTGGTCATGATGGTCCTCTTCGTGGCTGAAGTGTTTCTATCAACGATGATATGCGTCGTCCCCGCGACTCAAAGACACGGGGACGACATGTGCGCTGTGGGTGAAAATCAGCCCGGGCTGGAGGAAGGATCCAGCGCCACGGACACGATCGTGTACTCGCCGCCGACGACCTGAGGGGTTCCACCGGCAGTCTTCGAAGGGATGCGCATGAGGACGGTCGCCAGGTAATCCGCGGTTGCCGTCCCCTCCACCGTCGTGCCACCAGGGCTCATCGTCGCGGTCTTTCCACCCAGGTTCATCGTCGCGCCTGCGACGGTGCGCTGGTAGGTCAGGGTGTACTTGAAGTTGGCGGCGACGAGAGCCGAACCATCCTGCAGGACCAGTCCCGAGATCGGGTAGTCCGTCGCGGTCGCCGCGGCAGTCACGGAGCCTGCGGCGCTCACCGACGAGTTCAGGTCGCTGATGCCCGTCAAGTAGGTCTTCGTGAAGTCGTCCGCGGGGAACTGCGACGTATCCTGGCTGCCCGAGTTGAGCATCGTAATGTACTGCGACAGAGCGGCCTGCGGACTCACGACGAATCCCTCGGAGTCGCCGGTCACGTAAGCCGAGCCAGTGCCGACGGGCGGCAGCGTCAGCTGGGTGCCGCCGAGCAGTCGCGCGTAGTTCGTCAGCTGGTAGTCCGAGCGCGCCGAGTCCTGCACGTACACCTGCAGGACGGGCAGTGCCGTCGTGGAGGACGCGGAGATGTTAAAGATCGCGCGCGGCCACGAATCGGAGTTCGTGATCGCCAGGGACGCCGGGGTAAAGTCCAGGGCCTGCGGGGCCTGGCCCGAGGCCGTGGCCAGCGCGTACTGAGCGGTGCGGTAGGCCAGCGCCCCCTGGGAAACGCGGCCCGACAGATCCTGTGCGTTCAGCGACGCGTCTGCGGTCGTCATGGCGCTGCCCGTCGCGTCGAGGACGGAGGAGATGCGCTCGAGATCCAGGTTCGCGGCGCTCTGCGTCTCCTCGCCCGACTGGGCGACGATCTCGTTGGAGCATGCGCTCAGCCCGAGCGTCGATGCCATCAGGAGGGCGGCGGTCGCTACCGCTGCGGTCCGTCTCTTCATCACTTGCCTTCCTCGCGGTCTTTGAGCCAACCGGACATGATCGAGGTCCAGCCGCCGGTCTTCGACGCATCGTCATCAGGCGCCGAGGTCGGAGCGGCAGGTTCGGCCGTGCGAGGACGCGTGACCGGAATCAGGCCCGTGTTGAATTCCTGGCCGTCAACGACGACCGTCTGCTCACCGTTGTTGCGGGCCTCACGCAGCGCGCGACGCGAGGGAAGCGTGCGACCGCCACGAATACCGGACAGGTCGATGACGCCGGTATCGGTCGTGGCGCGCTCGGGCGGATCCTGATCGATCGGCCCATTGTCGAGGCCGTGGCGTCCGCGACGCTCGAAGGTGTCCGTGAGCGGGTCGGGAACGTACTCGTCCTGGGGCGCCGACTCGGCTGCGGGCTTGCCGGTGTTTTCTTCGACGGCAGGCGCACTCTCTTCGGCGGCACTGCTGGCGTCCTGAGAGCGCTCGTCAACGAGGGGTGTGCCCTGCGCGGGCTGCTCTTCGACCGGGGTATCACCTGCGGGTTCCTCGCCAGTCGGCGTGTACGCGGCCGCACCCCACTGCGCCTTCTCCTCGGCCTGCTTCTCATCGGGAGCGGAACCAGCTAAATCCTTCGAGGAATCGGCCTCATTGACGGCCTCGGCGTCCTTGACGGGAGCCTGGACGGGAGCAGGTGCCGGGGACGAGTCACGGGCGGCGGCGATACGCTCCGCGACAGCCGCGGAGTTAATCGACGATGTCTCCAGGGAATCCGCCTTACGGCGCTCTTCGATGCGGGCCTCGCGGATCTTGCGCAAACGCAGGAGCTGCCAGCGCGTGAGGAACAGCGCGAGAGCGATCAGCGCGAAGACACAGGCAGCCAGGAAAGCGATGATTGCCAGGGTGTTGGTCTGTTCGACCTGCCACGTCAGGGTCAGCGTGAGGTCGCCCGGACCGGCCGCGGAGGCAGCCAGAGCGGAACGACCGGACGGAACGTTCTCCAGATCCAGGCTGACGGTCCCCTGACCGCTGGCCTGCTTGAACCACATATCGGACGAAGCCAGCTGCGCCACCAGGTCGGCGGAAGTCGGATCGGCGAGGGGCTGGGCACCCGACTGGACACCGGACTGAGCGCCCGACTGAGCGGGCGTGGAAGGAGCTGCGGGGACAGTTTGACCAGAGGCGACCGCAGCGTGAGACTCAGCCTTGAGCTTCGTGCGATCCGACTCGACGCCGATGACCTCGGTGTAGGCCGCATCGCCGATCCAGCCCTTCACATCCTGCGTCGTGCCAATGCTCAGAGTCACGGGGGCGCCGGACTTCGACGTCGCGGTGACCGTCACGTCATCCTTCACGATCGACAGCACGTTGCCGCGGGTCATGATCAGATCCGTCGCAGATTCAACGGACGACACCTGATGCGTCGGCGGCCGCAGCACGGTCACGCCGAGCAGCCCGACGAGCACGCATACAAGAGCGACAACGCCCATTGACGATGCCGCCATGTATCGCTTAAAGAGTTCCACGGTTGCTCCTCACGTCCAATGCCCACACTGCGGGCATTCTTCAGTCCCCACTTTACGTGCTCACCGCGAGCATGGCCGAATCCGCACCCCGGGCAGTGATACATCACATCCGCACGTCACAGCGGTCGCAGGCCACGACGCCAACACTCCGAGTGCCAGTGACGGCGACCGTCAACACCCTGAGGGAGGCCAAAAGGTGCCTCTTCAGGCCACGCAACGATGTGGGCGCTGCCCTGCGGAATCGGACGCAGGCAAGCCGGGCAGGTATATTCCTTGGCCGCGCTGGGAAGACGACGCACCTGATAGTCCAGCCCGTCCGGTCCTCGCTCCGTACGCGGCACGGAGGCGAGGCGCTCCATCTGCAATGGACGCGCCTCGCCCCACGGTCGTTTCTTGCTTCGTTTGCCTCTCACGCAACCACAGTGCCACGTCGCCAGACGCGGCGCACGGTGAGGTCGTCATCGACCTCGACGATGTCAGCCTTCTTTCCGACTGCGAGAGACCCAATCGTGTCGTCACCCAGGATCGTGGCACCCTGCACGGAGGCCATGTACACGGCGTCGACAAGCGGGATCCCACCCTTGGTGACGGCAACGCGCACGCAGTCCATCAGGTGGGCCGTTCCTCCGGCAATGGCATTGCCCTGAGCCAGGCGGGCAACTCCATCCTTGACGATGACGTCCTGGGGGCCGAGCGTGTACTCGCCATCGGCCATTCCAGCGGCCGCCATCGCGTCGGTAATGAGGACGACGTGCTCGCGGCCGACCAGCTCGTACACGTCACGCACGAGCGTGGGATCGACGTGGATGGAGTCGCAGATCAGCTCGGCGACGGCGCCGCCGCGCGCAGCGTCCGAGAGGAATTCGGCGATCGGGCCGGTGTCGCGGTGGTGCAGCGGGCGCATGCCGTTGAACAGGTGGGTGATCGTCGCACGGGGGCCTCGCTTGGTCTCCGTCTGCGCGAAATGCTCACGCGAGTAGGCCAGAGCCTCGCGCGCCTTCACCGAGTTGGAATCCGTGTGGCCCCAGGAAGGTACCGCTCCCCCATCGATAAGGGCCTCGGCAACCGAACCGGGACCGTAGGCATTGGGCTTCTCAGGGGCCAGCGTCATCGACAGCGCGTAGCCCTGGCAATCATCAATCAGCGTGCGAGTCAGGTCCGCGTCGGGATCAACGATGTAGGTCGGATCCTGCGCACCGCAGCGCTCATGAGAAACGAACGGCCCCTCAAAGTGGATGCCGGCGAGCTCGTCAGCCTTGGCCAGCTCAGCCAGGGTCTTCGCGCGCGCTCGCAGCACCTCAGCGGAAGCGGTCACGCACGACGCAACGAGCGAGGTCGTCCCATGACGACGATGCTCGAGGACAGCCACGAGGGCCGCCTCTTCAGTCTCAGCATTGGGGAAGGACTCTCCACCGCCACCGTGGCAGTGAACATCGACGAGGCCGGGAAGGTAGGTCGAATCGCTGGCCTCAGGCACCTCGCCCTCATAGTCGGAAACGGGACACACACGGGTAATAGTCGCGCCGTCGAACTCGATGATTCCGTCCTCAACGACGGTATCCTCCAGAACAAGGCGGCCACGCAGCACAGAAATAGTCATACACACATTGTGGCACACATGACACTTTAGCGCTGTGTCTCGGACAACCATTTCTCCCAGTCGCCGAACGCCCGTCGCGCCGATTCCTCATAGGTCCCGCAGCCGTCGGCGCTCACAACCTGGCTGCCGGGGGCGCGCACGGCAACCAAGCGTCCACCTGCAACCGCAATCGGACGAAACATCCCGTTCTTCGCCGGGCAGATCAAAGCCTCGCCCGCCTGGTCCGTCAGACAGGAACGGTCCTTATAGCCGACATGCAACTCGTCAAATGAGGGCAGCGCGAGCATCGCCTCGGCCTCATCGCTGGAGGCTTCCACAAGGTCAGCGAGGTCAGCGCGAGCCAGGCCACCTTCAAACTCCGCGATGGGCAAGCCGATGCTGCTCCCCGCCTCGCGCGCCCCGGCCATCGCCCGACGTGCCTGTGTGAGAGTCAACCCGGTCCACCTGGCCAGGTCGGCCTCGTCAATAGGACCGTGCCCCCAAGCGTAACGCGCGGCCAAAACCGCGAGGGCTTCGTCGTGCCCGCTTTCCCCCTGCGCGACGCCCGGTGCACCAGGCAGCCCTCGCGCATCAACCATGAGATGCTCCCCCGCGCGCAGAGGACCTCCGGCGAGCACCCCGTCCAGGTGCAGGCGCATGACGAGATGGCGGCGCCGCAGACCCGCCTGTGAGGACGACGCCGTCACAGTGTCAATGCCGCTGTTCTCCCACGCCTCGACGAGCTCAACGCGGCTCACTCCCCCGGGCGAGTTCTCCAGCAGGTCACACGCGACCTGAGCCGCGCGGTCGACGATCGCATCCGACAGGCCCAGAGAAGACGCCTGACGTTCCCACGCTGCACGCCGATGGCGCAGCAGGCGCCGCAGCCAGTGGTGGTCGCGCCCGCTCGTCACGTGCGCGGTCCCGCGCATCGGCCACGACCGAACGAGGGCACCCGAGTCGAACGCGGCACTGATCTGTGCCCGTGGCACGCCCACGCAGCGCACGCCGATCGCCCACGGGATCGCGCTCGCCTGCTGGCCTTGCAGCGCCAGGAGATTCTCCACGGCATCCAGCGGCGAGCGCGCCGCGGTCGCTGAGACGAGACCCTGGGCGACAATTCGCCCAAGGCTCACGCGCCGGGACAACGTCATCAGAACAGGCGAGACTCGGGGTCATCCACCCCGCGCATCGCGTCGTAGTCGAGGACCACGCAGCGAATCCCACGGTCCTGCGCCAGGGTGCGCGCCTGCTTCGTGATCTCCTGGGCTGCGAAAATACCGGTCACATCGCCGAGGAGCGCATCGCGCCCCAGCAGCGACAGGTAGCGCGTGAGCTGTTCGACACCGTCAATACCACCGCGGCGCTTGACCTCGATCGCCACGTGGTTGCCATCCGCGTCGCGCACCATCAGGTCCACCGGGCCCACGGGGGTGGGAAACTCGCGGCGCACCAGCTCCCAGCCCTCACCAAGAATCTGGGGCACCTGCTCCGCAAGAAGCTCCTGCAGGTGCGCCTCCACACCGTCCTTGACGAGGCCCGGGTCGACGCCCAGGTCCTCGGTCACGTCCGCGATAATCTCGTGGATACGAATGATGAGCTTGTCATCGGTCTTATCGGCCTGAACCGTCCAGACCTGCTCGACGCCTTCTTCGTCGTCGCCGGGCTCGCCCATGGAGACCGTACACGGCGCCGTCATCCAGTTCAGCGGCTTGTATGAGCCGCCCTCGGAGTGGATGAGCACCGACCCGTCACCCTTGAGCATGATGACGCGCTTAGCCGGATCCAGGTGGGCGCTCAGCCGACCGGAGTAATCAACGGTGCAGGAAGCAATAACAATACGCACCCCGCGAGCTTACCAACCTTGCTCACACGAGGCGCGGAGGACCGGACTCCACCCAGGAGACCAATCCGTTATATGTCAGGCGTTCCACGGCAACCTCGTAACGATGCTCACCATACGCCAGGCGCACCTCGACCACTGAACCGTCAGCCGAGTGCGCAATCGGAGCCGAGACCTCCATGCCCCGACGCGGGATCGAATAGACCGGCTTGAAGCTCAGTCCCACGAGGCGGTACCAGGACAGTTCCTCGACGCCGTACACGCCGATACCAGCCGTCCACCCCGCATGTACGTCCGGACGCGACCAACACCGAAACGCCCCCAAACGCGAAACGATCCTGCGGGCGCGCACATTCATGTACGCCCACAGGATCGCCCCGACACACGCGAGGAGAACCACACACCAGATCACGATCATCATCAGGCTCATGAGGTCCTCCTCGCGTAGCGTCGAATTACTGTTCTGTCACTGTAGCGTGATCAGCCACAACCGTGACGAAATCCGAGTCGACTGAGGCGAATCCCCCACTGACCTCGAAAGACATGACCTCGGACGCGCACGTCACCGTCACGGTACCCTCGCCCATCTGGGCAAGCAGCGGCTGGCGGCCGGGCAGAACGCCCAGGCTTCCATCCACCGTCGGCACCTGAACAGAGAGCGCCGCACCGTGCCACAGTCGTCCCTCGTGGGAGACGACCTCGACCTGCAAGGACTTACCCGATGCCATCAGGCTTCCTTGGCCAGCTCGTGAGCGTTACGCTCCAGGTCGTCGATGCCACCGCAGTTGTAGAAGGCCTGCTCCGGAACATCGTCGTAGTGGCCCTCGGCAATGCGCTTGAACGCCTCGATGGTCTCCGACAGCGGCACGGTCGAGCCGGGCACGCCCGTGAACTTCTCAGCCATGTACATGTTCTGCGAGAGGAACTGCTCAATGCGGCGCGCACGCGCGACCGTCACCTTGTCGTCCTCGCTCAGCTCGTCGACACCGAGGATGGCGATGATGTCCTGCAGCTCCTTGTTCTTCTGCAGAATAGCCTTGACGTGCGTGGCGACGTCGTAGTGCTCGCGGCCCACGAGGGCCGGGTCGAGGATACGCGAGGTCGAGGCCAGCGGATCCACGGCGGGGTAAATACCCTTGGCCGCAATCTCGCGGGAGAGCTCGGTCGTCGCGTCCAGGTGAGCGAAGGTCGTCGCCGGAGCCGGGTCGGTGTAGTCGTCGGCGGGAACGTAGATCGCCTGCAGCGAGGTGATCGAGTGGCCGCCAGCCGAGGTGATGCGCTCCTGAAGCAGACCCATCTCATCGGCCAGGTTGGGCTGGTAACCCACGGCGGAGGGCATGCGGCCCAGCAGCGTGGAGACCTCGGAACCCGCCTGGGTGAAACGGAAGATGTTGTCGATGAACAGCAGGACGTCCTGGTGCTGAACATCGCGGAAGTACTCCGCCATGGTCAGGCCCGTCAGGGCGATGCGCAGACGCGTGCCCGGCGGCTCGTCCATCTGCCCGAAGACGAGGGCGGTCTTATCAAAGACGCCCGCCTCTTCCATTTCGCCGATCAGATCGTTGCCTTCACGGGTGCGCTCGCCGACGCCGGCGAACACGGAGACGCCGCCGTGGTCCTGAGCCACGCGCTGAATCATCTCCTGGATGAGGACGGTCTTGCCGACGCCCGCGCCACCGAAGAGGCCGATCTTGCCACCCTGCACGTAGGGGGTCAGCAGGTCGATGACCTTGATGCCGGTCTCGAACATCTTGGTGCGCGCCTCGAGCTGATCGAAGGCCGGGGGCTGGCGGTGGATCGGCCAACGCTCCTTGACGTCAAGGGTCTCGCCCTCTTCGAGGTTGAGGACATCGCCGGTCACGTTGAACACGTGGCCCTTGGTGACATCACCGACGGGGACGGAGATCGGTGCACCGGTGTCCGTAACGGGTGCACCACGAACGAGGCCGTCGGTCGGCTTCAGCGCGATCGTACGCACGAGGTTATCGCCCAGGTGCTGGGCAACCTCAAGCGTCATCGTGAAGGACGACTCACCCTCACCCTGACCGGCAAGGTTCACCTCGACGGTCAGCGCGTTGTACAGCGGCGGGATGCGGTCCGGGGGAAACTCAACGTCGACGACAGGGCCGACGACGCGGGCGACGCGTCCCTCGGCAATTGCTTGGGTATCAGTCATAGTGTTACTCCGTGTCTCGAAGGGCTTAGCTCGCGCCCAGAGCGTCGGCCCCGCCCACGATTTCGGTAATTTCCTGGGTGATTTCCGCCTGGCGGGCCGAGTTCGCCAGACGCGTGTACTTGGTGATGAGTTCCTGCGCGTTGTCCGTCGCCGTATGCATGGCGCGTTGACGCGATGCGAGCTCGGACGCTGCGGACTGGAGCAGCACGTTGTGGATGCGCGCCTCCACGTAAAGAGGCAGGAGCGTATCGAGCACGGCCTGGGCCGACGGAATGAACTCGTACTCGGGCTGAGCCGATGCAGGGTCGTCCGCGAAGCCGCGCTCAGTCGTGCGTTCCTCGTCCGATTCGGGGGCATCCACAACCGTCAGCGGGAGCATCTGGCGCACTTCGGGCACCTGGCTCATGACGGTCTTGAAACGCGTGTAGACGAGGTGCAGCGCACCGACGCCCGTGTCAGGATCGGGGTCCATGAAGCGCTCGAGCAGCACCTGCGCCATCTCGCGTGCAGTGTCGGGAGAGGGCGAGTCAGACTCGCCTTCCCACTCCCGCTCAATGGTGACACCGCGGAAGCGGAAGTACGCCGACGCCCTGCGTCCAAAGGTATAGAGAACGGGCTCGTAGCCATCCTCACGCAGGTCCGCGATCAGCTTCTCCGACTCACGCAGGATGGTCGCTGAGTAGGCTCCGGCCATACCGCGATCCGATGCCACAACCAGGACGGCGACACGACTCGTGTCCTCACGTTCCTCGGTCAGCGGGTGGTCGAGATCCGTGTGGACCGCAACCGCCGCGACCGCCTGGGTCAGGGCCTTCTCGTAGGGCCCCGCCTCAGTGGCAGCGCGCCGCGCCGCACCAATGCGAGACGCAGCGATCATCTCCATGGCGCGGAAGACCTTCGCGAGCGTCGTCGTCGAGGCGATACGCTGCTTGTAGATCCTCTGCTGTCCGCCCATCGCTTAGGCCTTCTCGTTCGTGCGACCGCGCGAGATCTCCTCGCGGGTGCGCTCAGCCACGACCTCGCCATCCTCCAGGTCTGCAGCGCCACGCCCGGCGCTGATCCACTGGTGATGGAACTCCTCGACGGCGTTCTTGAGCGCTTCCTCCGTCTCGGAGGTCAGGTCGCCGGTCGCCGCGATCGTGTCGAGCACGGTCGAGTTCGCGTGCAGGTGGTCGAGCAGGCCGCGTTCGAAGCGCAGGACGTCCTCGACCTCGATGTCATCGAGGTAGCCCTTGGTGCCCATCCAAATCGACGCAACCTGATCCTCCATCGCGTACGGGGTGGACTGGGGCTGCTTGAGCAGCTCCATCAGGCGTTCACCACGCGTCAGCTGACGGCGCGTCGCCGCATCCAGGTCGGAGGCGAACATCGCGAAGGCGGCCATGGAGCGGTACTGCGCGAGCGTCAGCTTGAGCGTACCGGCGACCTTCTTCATCGCCTTGGGCTGGGCGGCACCACCGACACGGGACACGGAGATACCCACGTCGACGGCAGGACGCTGGTTCGAGTTGAACAGGTCGGACTGCAGGAAGATCTGGCCGTCGGTGATCGAAATAACGTTCGTCGGAATGTAGGCCGACACGTCGTTCGCCTTGGTCTCGATGATCGGCAGGCCGGTCATCGAACCGCCACCCAGGGCGTCGGAAAGCTTTGCACAACGCTCGAGCAGACGCGAGTGCAAGTAGAAGACGTCACCGGGGTAGGCTTCGCGGCCCGGCGGGCGACGCAGCAGCAGCGACACCGCACGGTAGGCCTCGGCCTGCTTGGACAGATCGTCGAAGACGATGAGGACGTGCTTGCCCTGGTACATCCAGTGCTGGCCGATGGCGGAACCCGTGTAGGGAGCCATGTACTTGTAGCCTGCGGGATCCGAGGCCGGGGAGGCGACGATGGTCGTGTACTCCATGGCGCCGGCATCCTCCAGCGTGGAACGCACGGAGGCGATGGTCGAACCCTTCTGACCGATCGCCACGTAGATGCAGCGAACCTGCTTATTCGGGTCGCCGCTCTTCCAGTTGTCGCGCTGGTTAAGGATCGTGTCGAGCGCGATCGCCGTCTTACCGGTCTTGCGGTCGCCGATGATCAGCTGACGCTGGCCACGGCCAACCGGGATCATCGAGTCGATGGCCTTCAGGCCGGTGGCGAGGGGCTCGTGCACGCTCTTACGTGCCATGACGCCGGGGGCCTGCAGTTCGAGTGCACGACGCCCATCCAGGTCCGTGATATCACCGAGGCCGTCAATCGGGCGGCCGAGGGGGTCGACCGTGCGGCCGAGGTAGCCGTCACCGACGGGGACCGAGAGAACTTCGCCCGTGCGGTGCACGACCTGGCCCTCTTCAATACCGCCGAAGTCACCGAGGACGACGGCGCCGATCTCGCGCTGGTCGAGGTTCATGGCCAGGCCCAGCGTCCCGTCCTCGAAACGCAGCAGCTCGTTCGCCATGGTGCCGGGCAGGCCCTCGACGTGCGCGATACCATCGGCCGTTTCGATGACGTGACCCACCTCTTCGGTGGCCACGTCCGCCGGACGGTAGGACTCCATAAAGGAGTCCAGTGCTCCGCGGATTTCCTCCGGGGAGATGCTGAGGTCAGCCATGAGGATTCCTAACTAAGAAAAGAAAATTGTGTGTGTATGAGAGGTACTAGCTGGCGATCGCGGTACGCGCAGCGGCGATACGAGTGGCCAGCGAGGCGTCAATCGCGCTCATGCCCGCGCGCAGGCGGAACCCACCAATGACCTCGGGATCAATCGAGATCGCCAGGTCAACGGCAGTGCCGTAGCGCTTCGAGAGGATGGCGCGCAGACGCTCAACCTGGGCGTCGCTCATCGGCGCGGCCGTAGCGACCGTGACGAAGAGTCGGTCCTGCATGGTGGCAGCCCACTGGGCGTAACGGCGCAGGTTGTGGAGCAGACGACCGTGGTTCGAGCGACCGACCGCACGGCGCAGCAGGCGCA
The DNA here is from genome assembly GCF_030217285.1 of Pauljensenia sp. UMB3104. Lineage (NCBI taxonomy): Bacteria > Bacillati > Actinomycetota > Actinomycetes > Actinomycetales > Actinomycetaceae > Pauljensenia > Pauljensenia sp. UMB3104. Next base: position 33,837 of record NZ_JASONN010000012.1, read on the forward strand.
TCGTCCAGACGCTGACCCGCTGACCAAAGAGCTTGGTGGCGATATCCCCACGCTCATGGGAGTTGCCCTTGGCCGTATCCGACAGACGAACACGCACCTCGCGGTGGTGCGCCAGGAAATAACGAACCTGGAACAGCTCCTCACGGACCTGATCGAGGGCGCCGTGGGAACCCGCCGCATTGAGCACACCGAGAATGCCGAGCACTTCAAGCGCGTCGGCGACGTCGGCCGGATGGCGCCAGTGGTCCGCGACAACGCCGTTGACGACGGACATCGTCGCCTGCGTGACGTGGGAGCCGAACGCGTCGGACACCAGGCCCTGCTTATCTGCGACCGACCGCGCCGGGTCGGTCACTGCACGCGCGAGACGAGTGTTCTCCTTGAACAGGTCGGCCAAACCGAAAAAATCCTCGGCCACCCGCATCGCGTCGGTACCGGGTACGGCAAGCGCCGCCGCCAGATCCTTCGCAAAGGGGACGGACTCGATCGTGCGCATCTGTGTCATCGCTTCTCCTCAACCAGCGCGGAGTCGGCCTCGAGCTCGTCAAGGAAGCGATCAACCACGCGGGAGGTCAGCGCCGTGTCGGTAAGCTGCTCACCAATGATCTTCTCTGCCAGCTCAGAGGCGAGAAGGCCCACCTCGGAGCGCAGGGAGATCTGCGCGGCCTGCTTTTCAGCGAGGATCTGACGCTGCGAGGCCTCGACGATACGGTTAGCTTCGCTCGTTGCCTCGTGACGGGCGGCCGCCACAATGGCCTTCGCTTCGTCGTTGGCGCGCTCACGGATGGTGTGCGCCTGCGCGTGCGCCTCACGAATGATCTCCTCGCGCTCGCGCGCAGCGGCAGCCTGATCGGCCTTCGCTTGCTCGGCGGCGCCGAGGCCCTCCTCAATCTTTGCAGCACGCTCGTCCATCGTCTGGTAGATGCGAGGCAGCGCGTAGCGTCCGACGAGGAGCAGGACGATAAGCAGAACGACAGCCGACCAGAAAATCTCATACAGCGGCGGCAGGATGACGGCGAGGCCGCCGACCTCCTGGTCCGCAGCGGCGACAATCTGGTGCATGGCGATCACTTAACGATGAGCGGCATAACGAAGCCGATGAGGCCGAGGGCCTCAACCATGCCGGCGCCGATAATCATGTTGGTGAAGAGACGGCCAGCAACCTCGGGCTGACGGGCGGTCGCTTCCTGGTTCTTGCCGACCATGATGCCGATACCGAGGCCGGGGCCCAGGGTGGCGAGGCCGTAGCCGATGTAGGCGAATGCTGCGGTTCCCATAGTGGTTTCCTTCTGTTAGTAACGCCGGGTGGCGTTGGGGGTCAGTGATGTTCGACGGAAAGCTTGATGTACACGGTCGACAGGATCGTGAAGATGTATGCCTGCAGGAAGGCCACGAAGACCTCGAAGCCGGTCATCACGAACATGGCGGCACCGGTCAGCGCGGAGGCGGCAGACAGGACGGAGAGTTCGTGGAGCAGAATTGCCGTCCCGAAGTAGGTCATGCCGAGCAGCAGATGTCCGGAGATCATGTTGCACAGGAGTCGCAGCGTCAGCGTGACGGGGCGAACAATGAAGTTCGACAGGAACTCGATCGGCGTGATCAGGAGGTACATCGGAACGGGCAGCCCAGGCGGGAAGAGCTGGGATGCGAAGAAGCCGCCCACTCCCTGCTTGCCGATGCCCGCACCGATGAAGGTGACGTACGTGATGAGAGCGAAGAACATCGGAACGGCGACCACCGACGAGGCGGCGATGTTGATGCCCGGGATGATGCCCGCGATGTTCATGGACAGGACACCGAAGAAGAGGAAAGCGATGAAGCCGGAGAACTTGCGGCCCGTCTTCGGACCCAGCATGTCGAGGGCGACGTTGTCGCGGATGTAGCCGGCGATGGCCTCGACGGCCATCTGTCCGCGGGTCGGAACCAGCTTGGAATTGCGCGCGACGAGGACGAGAACCACGCACACGAGCAGACCCATAATGACGCGGGCAAGCGTCAGGCGGTTGAATTCAAAGAATGTTCCCTCACCGAAGATCACGGTCGGGAAGAAGTCCTCAAGAGCCGGCTGGTGAGGGTGCTGCGTGAACGCCGGGTAGGCGGTCAGGGCAATGACGATGAGGAGGATCGCGAGGCTCACCCAATACCAGCGCGGCTTAGGCGCGGTGCGGCGAGCAGGCGCGTGATCGGACACTGAATGTGCCTCCTTCATCTCAACTCCATTGGCTTGTCTCTGCTGTCATAGCAACTTTACCCATTCTACACAGAGATGGGAGTCCCCGGCGCGCGCAAGGGTTACTCAGTGTCGTTCGGTACGTCGACGTTCATCGTCCGCTTGCGCATCATGACGACCATCTCCACGCTCGAGGAAACGATAATGGCAACAATTGTCCCGATCGCGCCGATGCGCACGTCGATTCCTAGAGCACGTGGGACGTACAGGCCAAGAGCGAGAAGTCCTATCTTCGCCGCGTACCCGCCACTGACCCATCCGATGAAACGGGAGGGGGAACGCAGTGCGCGGGAGGTGAAAAACCACTGCGCGACACAGATGATGACGATCATGAGGACGGCAAGCAGGTAGCTCATGCGGAAAGCTCCTCGTGGACGGTGTCTTCCTTGGGAAACTCTCGGGTCGTCACGGCCACGCCAACCGCCGCCGCGACAACAGCAACAAAGGCGACGCTCCACCATTCGAAGACGAGGAGACCGACGGCCGGCACGCAGACGATGGCGGTCCACATCCACAGGATCGCGACAACTCCGCGGTGGGAGTGTCCAGCAACGAGCAGGCGATCATGGAAGTGCGAGCGGTCTGCGACGAATGGGCTTTTCCCACGGCTCATGCGACGGATCGAGGTGACGACCAGGTCGAGGACCGGCATGAAAATGACGGACAGCGGCAGGATGAGGGGCAGCGCGGACACAATCATCTGTTGGCGGCCCAGCAGCGTCGGATCGATCTTGCCAGTGACAATGATGCCGGCGCCGGCCAGGACGAGTCCCATGGTCTCCGCTCCCCCGCCCATCATGATCGAGGAAGGGTGGAAGTTAAACCAGAGGAAGCCCGCGCACACGCCAAGCAACGCGATCACGATGAGGCTTGCAGTCGTCGCGTAGGAAGCCGCTCCCATCAGTCTGGTGATGATGTAGGAGTAGACGAAGAAAGATCCCGCGCCGATCGCAATCATGCCCGCTGCCAGGCCGTCGAGACCGTCGATAAAGTTGACGGCGTTCATGATGCCGACGATGAAGAAGACGGAGACGAAGAGCCACAGGCGCGAGGAACCGAGCGTGATACCGAAGATCGGGAAGGACGCGAGTTGGACGCCTCCGAAGGCCATACCGCCGGCGATCAGCACCTGGCCACCGAGCTTAGCCATCCAGTCCAATTCGATAATGTCGTCAATGATGCCGAGGATGCACATGGCGGCGGCGCCGGCCATGACGGCCCATGGGACTGTTGTCGTAAACAGGGGTGCCATGTAGGGGATGCGTGAGGCGACCAGCATGGTCACGATCAACGCGATGGTCATGGCGACACCGCCCAGGCGCGGGATCGGTGTCTTTTGAAGGTCGCGGCCGCGCAGAGGGGGCAGGATGTTGAAGCGCAGACACGTCCAGCGAACGACAGGGGTGAGCAGAATCGTCAGAGCCATCGCAATGGCACCGAGCAGGAGGTAGACCTTCACGAAGCGCTCCCCTGCACGGGTGCGATAGCGACGCCGGCGCCAGCGCTCAGGTCATCCAGCGAGATCGTTCCCAGCCGCAACGCGCGCGGTGCGTCGTGGGCAAAGTCCACGATCGACGAGGCCGTGGATCCCTCGGTGGGTCCGCCGTCAAGGTAGGCGGCAACGCGTGCACCGAAATACCCGATGGCCGCCTCCACGGACGTCGCCGGAGGTTGCCCTGTCAGGTTCGCTGACGTCACGGCCATGGGCCCGAAGTCGCGCAGCAGTCGCAGGAGCGCGCCTTGGTTCGGCATGCGCACGCCGATCGTTCCGCCGGTCTCACCGAGATCCCACCCGAGGTCGGGGCGGGCTCGCAGAATGAGTGTGAGTCCGCCGGGCCAGAAGGCACGCGCGAGCGTGCGGGCGGCATCGGGAACATCGACGCACAGCGAGTCGATCGCTTCGACGGATGCAACGAGAACGGGGGGTGGCATCTGCCGTCCGCGTCCTTTCGCGGCCAGCACCGCGGCGACGGCCTCGGGATTCGCGGCGTCAGCTCCGATGCCGTACACGGTGTCCGTGGGAACGACGAGGAGGTTCCCGTCGCGCAGTTCCTGCTGGGCGCGCGCCAGGTCGGCCTCGCTCAGTGAGGGGGCTGCGCGCAGGATCGTCTCAGTGCTCATCGTTGTCATTGTGTCACGGTTGCGGTGGGCTTCGTCGAACGGGGCGCGCGAGCACGCAGGAAGCGCGAGCGTCCCACCAGGTCAGGCAACGTCTCCACGTCGACAAATCCAGCTGAGCGAGCGGCGTCGCGCAACGCCGCATCCTGGCTCGGAGAATGCTCCATCAGCAGCGTGCCGCCGGGACGTAGCAGGGTTCGGGCGCGACGAATGATACGCACGGGAATCGCCGTACCGTCCGAGCTACCGCCGTACAGGGCGACGTGAGGATCCGCGCTCGCCTCAGGCTGAGTCGGCATCTCGTCTGCCGGCACGTAGGGCGGGTTCGTCACGACGACGTCAACCATCGCGTCAAGGTGGGACAGGGTTGCGCGCGCCGTGGCATCTGCACGCTCGAGATGTACGCTGCGCGCTCCGACGAGATCCCGGTTTCGACACGCCAGGGCGAAAGGATCCGCTTCCTTCTCAACCGCCCACACCTCGGTGCATGCTGCCTCCAGGGCGACGGCGAACGCGATGGCACCCGATCCCGTACACAAATCGACCACGCGCGCCTCTCCGCGCTCACGCACGATAGCCCCGGCCTCGTCGATGGCGAGACCGGCGAGAACTTCGGTCTCGGGACGCACGATGAACACGCCGGGCACCGACTGAAGCGTGAGCGAGCGAAAGAACATGCGACCGGTGACGTGCTGGAGCGGGATACGCAGGGCCCGCTCCCCCACCCCGGAGCGCAATTTCTCGGCCTGTTCCTCGTTCAACTGCGTCGGCAAGTCCCACTGGGACGAGGCGTCGCACGCCCACTCCAGCAGCTCGCGCACGTCCGCGTCGACGGATTCAATCCCGGCAGCGCTCAGGCGCTCCCGAGCCCAGGATCGGGCCTCGTTCAAGGGCCATTCGCTCATGTCGCCTCCCGTCATGACTGCGCGGCAGCGGCCAAACGCTCGGCCTCATCAGCTTCCTGCAGCGAAGCGATAACGGCATCGAGCGCGCCCGACAGGACCGCGTCGAGGTTGTGTGCCTTAAAGCCCGTGCGATGATCCGCGATCCGGTTCTCCGGGAAGTTATAGGTACGGATACGCTCCGAGCGGTCCACGGTGCGCACCTGGGAGAGGCGCTGAGCCGAGGCCTCGGCCTCTTTCTTCGCTCGCGCCTCCGCGGCCAGGCGCGATGCAAGCACGCGCAGAGCGGCTTCTTTGTTCTGCAGCTGCGACTTCTCATTCTGCATCGACACGACGATGCCGGAGGGCAAGTGGGTGATACGAACGGCCGAATCCGTCGTGTTTACCGACTGCCCGCCGGGGCCGCTCGACCGATACACGTCGATACGCAGGTCGTTCGGGTCGATGACGATCTCCTCGTCGTCCTCGATCTCCGGCATCACGAACACGCCGACGGCACTCGTGTGGATGCGACCCTGGGACTCGGTCACGGGAACGCGCTGCACGCGGTGCACGCCGCCCTCATACTTCAGGTGAGCCCACACGCCCTCATCGGGGGCGGGCGTGCCCTTCGCGCGGATCGCCAGGGTGATGTCTTTGAAGCCGCCGAGCTCCGTATGGGTCGCACTCATCTCGGTGACACTCCAACCGTGCGCCTCGGCGTAGCGACCGTACATGCGCGCCAGATCGGATGCGAAGAGCGCGGACTCTTCGCCGCCCTCGCCGGCCTTGATCTCGAGAATGACATCCATCGCGTCCTCAGGATCACGAGGGGCCAGGATCTTGACGAGGGCCTCGTGGGCAGCAGTTTCCTCTTCTTCGAGGGCGGGAATCTCGTCGGCGAAGGACCGGTCTTCGGCCGCGAGCTCACGGGCAGCCTCAAGATCTCCCGAGGCAGCAGCGAGCCGATCTGCGGCGGCCTTCACGCGACCAAGTTCAGCGTAGCGGCGTCCCACGCGGCGCATCAGCTGCGGGTCCGCCAACGTCTGGGGATCCGCCATCTGCGCCTCGACCTGCTCGTATTCCTCCAGCAGCGGTCCAAGGGCGCCGAGCTCGTCCGTCGCAGCCACTATTCACCACATCCTTCGATCCGTACAGTTGACAAAGCGGCGGCGCCGTCGGCCATCAGGCCAACGACACCGCCGTTGAGCTAGCTGCTCACCCTCACTTCGAGGGGCGCACGCGCTTGCCGTAGCGAGCCTCGAACTTGGCGACGCGGCCGCCGGTGTCGAGGATCTTCTGCTTGCCCGTGTAGAACGGGTGGCAGGCCGAGCACACGTCCACGCGCATCTCACCGGAGGTGATGGTGGAACGGGTGTGGAACTTGTTGCCGCACGTGCAGGTCACGACGGTGTCCACGTATTCGGGGTGAATACCCTTCTTCATGGAGTTTCTCCTGGATCGTTTGGTGCCCCGGGTCCGGACATGCAGCGTCCCCCGCATCTGGCGGGGACTCACCTTCCAGCGCGCCAACAAGCGCCTGGGGCATGCCGGTGAACCGGTAAGCCGACACGACATTATCGCACACGCACCCTTCCCCTTCAATGAAGAAAGGAAGCAGCACACGTGAGATCCGCAATGGGCGCACAACACGCATGGCCACCCAGACTCCCCGTGAGCACGAGGTCGGCTCACAGGACCGCGCTTAGCGTGTCCGCCCGTCCGGACCGATGTTCGCGGCGGACGTCAGGTAGTTCGCCCGCGATGATCCGTACCGCGAGGTTCCATCCCACACAAGGTAACGATGAAGATACGCGGGAGGCACGTAGACGGTGGCGTTAAACGCTGTGAACAGGGCGGTGGAATGAGCCGCACTACCCTTGAAATCAATACCCGCACTGTTTGCAGTCAGGCGAATCGCCTGGGCGGGATTGTAGGTATACGTCATGCCGGAGATGCGGTACGCGCCCAGGTAGAGGGTCTCGTTGGTGCGCAGCTTCTCCCCCGCGCCCCTTCTCCAACGCTTATACCGCCTCTGCCCGATCGTGGACGTGTCGGTTGCGAGAGCCACCTCGATCAGTCGCACCAGGCGCACTCTGGCCTCGTCAGCGATCTGATCGAGCTGCGTCAGCGCCTCGGCGGGGTCCATCTGCGCACGTTCAATGCTCGCCGCTAGATCATGCACAGCCAGGCGCTGCTCATTGACCCACGCCACGAGGGACGCCGCTGCGCTGAGAACCATCGGCTCTCGACTGCGCCGCTGGACACTTTCCGTGAGGGTCTCGAGGACGGTCAGGTCCTCGTAGACCACCCCTGTCTCGTTATCCCATATCCCGCGCCAGCTGGGAGCAAGCGCGAAGAGATCGCGAGCCGCCATCATCGCGACGTGCGCATCCATCAGACCGTGGAAATGCTCGACGATCGCATCCATCTCCCGTGCCGTTGCCGCACTCAGCGAAGCGAGGAACGGAACCGACGACCCCGAAGCGATCCGGGCGCGCAGCTTGTCGCGTTCGGCGCAAGCAGCCTCCCAGCGCGCGGCGAGCCCGCGGTAGTAGCGCCCAGATTCCAGGAGCGCAACGCAGCTGCGCTCGACGTCCTGATGCCGTTTCTCCAATGGTTCCCACTCGTCGCAGGCCCGCCTGAGGTTATCGCGTGCCTGGCGGCGCAGCATCCATCCGCGCCCCCAGAGCACGATACCCATGAACGAGGTGACCCACGCGTACCATGCCGGCCACGCAAGAATCTGCGGCACATCCACGGCGGACGCGATCACAAACCACGCGGGAGTCACAAGGAACAGAAGCATGCCCGCCAGGATGCGCAGAAATCCGCGCGCGCATCGCCAGAACATGCCCGGGCGCGCAGGAGCGTTATCCAGCCCACCTGTCTCGAAGGATGTCATGCCTCCACTCTGGCATGCTTCGTCCCCATCCGCTCGGCGCCTTGATGTCCATCAGAAGGACGAGGAGGAACCGGAGCCCGAGAAACCACCCGAAGAGGAACCGTAGTTCGCGCTCGACGTGCTCGACGAGGTAGTGCCGCTAGAGATCACATATTCGTCGAGATACAGGGGCCTCACGTAGATGTAGCTGTCGTAGTCTTTGAAACGACTCGACGTGTTGGCCCGGTATGCCGCGAGGTTAACACCGGCGGAATTCGCGGTCAGTCGAATCGTCGACGCCGGGTTGTACTCGTGCGTGGCTCCCTGGCTGAGGTAGGAGCCTTTGTAGAACATCTCGGCTGCATTCACGAGTTCGGTCGGTGGGCTCTGCCACCTCGCGTAACGTAGTCTCCCCTCCGTCGAGGAATCGAGCGCTAGCGCACTCGTCACCACGTCCGCCAGGCGCGTGCGGCTCTCATTCGCGATTCGGTCGAGTTCTTCGAGAGCCTGAGCCGGGGTGACCTCGGCGCGCTCGAGACGGGTGCCGAGGCCGAGCAGCAGCGCACGTTGCTCATTCGTCCACTGGAACAGCGACTTGGTGGCCCCGTGCACCTTGGGGTTCTTCACGTGGTCGCGCACCGTGACCCCGACGTTATCGACTGCTTGCAGATCCTCGAAGATCGGACCAACCTCGTTGTCCCAGATGGCGCGCCAGCCGGGCCTCAGCGCGAAGAAATCACCTGCCGCCATGATCGCATGGTCCGCGTCCGCTAGTGCGCGTAGATCCTCAAGGATCTCATCCGTCTCGTCCGACGCCTGCGCGCTCAGCGTTCCCAGGAAATGCGTCGATTGCGTCTGCGCAATCCGCTCCCGAACCCTCTCGTATTCGGCGCGCGCAGATTCGTAGCGCGCGGACAGACCGCTCGTGTAGTCCCCGGCTTCGAGGAGAGCGACGAACGCGCGCTCGACCTCACCGCGGCGCCTCTCCAAAGCCTGCCACTCCTCGGCCACTTTGCTCGCGTTCTCGCGCGTCTTACGGTGCAGGCTGTTTCCACGCGCGAGAATGCCGATTCCCGCGAGGGTGGCGAGCGCGCCCTTCCAGTCGGGCCACACCGGCCGGTTCTCCAGGCTCATCCCGGCCTCGTTGGGCATGATGGACGCCGCCGTGCTGACCGCCGCAACCACACCTTGGCTCCAGCGCCCCTCGCGGAAATCATCCTTCGCGGCGTCCTGAATCTCGCTCTGGATCGACAGAACCGGCGCAATATCTTCACCGAAATAGGTGCCGACCTGTCGGTGCGTGGGAGACACCGCGAGGATGAAGTAGCCGTCGGCCCATTTGTAGCCGTTGCGCGCAATCCACTCGGGATGCTTCGCGCGCGCATACTTCAGGGTCGCCTCGTCCAAGTTATCATCAGTCAGGTTGTCCGTGGACAAGACGACGAGGTGGATGGGGCGCAGAAAGCCGATCCCCTCCAGGGCGACGCTGAGCGGGCGGCCGTCGACGCTCTGGAAGCTGCTGGTTTCGTCGCGGACCTCCACAACGGGTGAGACGAGGCTCGTCGCCGAGGCGGTCGGCTGCGAGTATTCGTATGCTGCCACCGCCAACCAAGCGGGCGTGAAGAGGACCAGAATAGCCCCCAGCACGATACGCAGGAGACCGCGTACATCCAGCCGAGTATTCCGGGAATTCTGGCTCGTGGGATCTGAGTTCATTGCATCGCTCGTCGAAGACGTCATACCTTCACTCTGACATGACGGTCAGGCTCACGCACGGTGGCACCAGCATTTTCGAGACGCAGCAACGGCGCAACCGGCCCCCACCACCCACTCAGTCCGAGGATGAGCCGTCGCCTGCCGTATCCACGTCGCCAGTCACGTATCGATCAAGATACATCGGCAGTAGATAGATGGATGCGCGGCCAGCCGTCAGGACACCGGTCGCCGGTGCTGGCAGCCCGTTCAGGTCGACGCCTGCGGAGTTTGCAATCAGTCGGATCGTGGCTGCCGGATTGTACTCGACGTCAGTGTCTGCGTCCTCGCTCCAGTAGACCCCGTCGTACTCAGCGTTAGCCGCGGTCAGGCTGATTCCCGTGCCCTTCCACCGCGCGTAGCGTGCGCGTCCCTGCGACGAGGCATCGGTGGCGAGAGTCGCCTCGATGAGCTCGGCGGTGCGCGCTCGCGCCTCGTTGGCTATCCGGTCGAGTTCTTCCAGCGCCTGGGCAGGACCGAGCTGCCTGCCCTCGAGGCGTTCTCCCAGGCTGATCACCGTGTCCTTGTCATCCCCCAGATGTTCTCGGAACGCCTCAATGTCCGTCAGGATGTGCGGATCCGTGCAGATTGCTTCGAGGCTGTCTGCGACGTCATCGAGGACGTCCAAGTCTGCGATGATCGGGCCAATCTCGTTGTTCCACACATTGCGCCAGCCGGGCGCTAGGTCAAACAAGTCGCGCGCCGCCATGATCGCGGTATCCGCATCCGCCAGGCCGGCCATCTGCGCAAGGATCTCATCCTCTGCCCCTCCCGATGCCTCGCTGAGCGATGCGAAGAAACCGGGCGACCTGTACTCCTCGATTCGAGCGCCAACCCTGACGCGTTCGGCTCGGGCACACTCATAGCGGGCCATGAGCCCGCTCTCGTAGTGCCCGGCGCCGACGAGCGCGGAGAACACGCGCTCAACCTGCGCCCGCTGCTGTTCCAAGGATGCCCACGTCTGCGCGATCGTCGTCATTTTCCGACGCCTCGAGCGCCGACAACTGACCCCTCCCCACAGCACACCGATTCCGCACAGCGCCATAACCCAGCCGGTCCAATTCGGCCAGTCAACCGCCTCCCCCATCCCATGATGGGCCTGCTCGTAGATCGCGATTAGCAGCTGAAGGGGAGCCGTCAGCGAGAGAAAGAGACCGATAACGAGGCGCAGAAATCCGCGCGCAGCACTCCAGGATCGGCGCGAGGTACCCCGTGGCGCCCGCGAATTGGCCGCATTCGGTGTCATGTTCACCATGCGCCAATTCTGGCACAGGCCTTATCAGTTGTCCGGTACTCGCACGTACGTCTCAACAGAAAACGGGGCGAGCGGCTCTCGCCACTCGCCCCGCGCCTACCCGCCGATCACTCGGAGGGCGTGGTCTTTTGGATGAGCATGAGGAACTCAGCGTTGGACTGGGTTTCCTTGAGCTTGTCGAGGACCAGCTCGAGGCCCTGCTGCTGGTCGAGGGTACCCAGGACGCGGCGGAGCCTCCACATGATGCGCAGCTCCTCGGGCTTGAAGAGCAGCTCCTCGCGACGGGTACCCGACGCGTTGAGGTCGATCGCGGGGAAGATGCGGCGCTCGGCGAGCTGGCGCGACAGGCGCAGCTCCATGTTGCCGGTGCCCTTGAACTCCTCGAAGATGACCTCGTCCATCTTCGAGCCCGTCTCCACCAGCGCGGAGGCGATGATCGTCAGCGAGCCGCCCTCGGAAATGTTGCGGGCGGCGCCGAAGAACTTCTTGGGCGGGTACAGGGCGGATGCATCGACACCACCGGAGAGGATACGGCCCGAGGCCGGTGCAGCCAGGTTGTAGGCGCGCGACAGACGCGTGAGTGAATCGAGGAGGACGACGACATCCTGGCCCAGCTCGACGAGGCGCTTGGCGCGTTCGATTGCGAGCTCGGCAACCGTCGTGTGATCCGAGGCGGGACGGTCGAAGGTCGAGGCGATGACCTCACCCTTGACGATCGAACGCATGTCGGTGACCTCTTCAGGGCGCTCGTCCACCAGGACGACCATGAGGTGCACCTCGGGGTTATTCAGCTCAATCGCCTTGGCCATCTGCTGGATGACCATGGTCTTGCCTGCCTTGGGCGGGGAGACAATGAGGCCACGCTGACCCTTGCCCACGGGGGCGACCAGGTCGATGACGCGCGGCGTGTAGGCCTTCGGCGAGGTCTCCATGCGCAGCTGCTCCGAGGGGTAGACCGGGGTCAGCTTGCCGAATTCGCGGCGCGCCTGAGCCTGCTCGATCGTCATGCCATTCACGGAGTCAACGCGCACGAGGGCGTTGTACTTCTGGCGCTGGCGCTCGCCCTCGCGGGGCAGGCGAACGGCACCGGCGACCGCGTCACCGGCGCGCAGGCCCCAGCGGCGCACGTTGCCCAGCGTCACGTAGACGTCGTTCGGGCCGGGCAGGTATCCCGAGGTACGCACGAAGGCGTGGTTTTCCTGGATGTCGAGGATGCCGGCGATCGGGGCGAGGTTCTCCTCGCCGCCGCGCTGGTTACGGCCCTCGCGATTCTCGCGGCCCTCGCGGTTCTCACGACCCTCACGATTCTCGCGGTTCTCACGGTTCTCGCGGTCACGTCGGCCCCGGCGGCCACGTTCACGGCGAGGGCGACGAGCCTCGGTGTCATCACCGTCGGGCAGTTCGATGTTGAGGACGGTTTCGACGACGGTCGTATCGGACTCCGGGGCGGCCTCGGCGCGCTCTGCGGCGGGCAGGGGCAGGTCAAGAGTGACATGCGCGGGCTCAACGGCGCCCTGGCTCACCGCGCGACGGCGACGGGAGCGGCGCGGCGCCTCGGCAGGAGCCTCAGAAGCCGACTTCTCAGCCGCAGGAGCCTCCTCTGCCGACTTCTCGGCGGCCGGCTTGTCGGCTTTCTTCTTGGACGAGGCAGGAGCGTCCTCACGGGGAGCGGTTTCCTGCGGGGTCGAGGCGCCGGCGCCGTTGCTCAGCAGCTCGATCAACTGGGGCTTACGAAGCTGGGAAATGCCCTTCAGGCCGCGAAAGGCGGCCAGAGCCTTCAGCTCGGGCAGCTTCATCGCCGACAGCGACGCGGTCGTCTCGGCGGAGGTTTCGTTGCTCACGAAGTGATCCTTACTGGAATGCGCCACAGCGGGCGAGGTGATTACTCAAGCACAACAAAAAGCTTGATCAGGAAGATGCGCGACAGAGGCGCACCGCAACGGTCGGAGTCGAGCAATCGGCTCGGACCTGAAAAAAATATAGCAAGATCGCCAGCCCGCTGTCACTTAGACGGCGAGGCTGGCGGTAGTTGCCAACAAACTCACAGCGAAGCCGAGCGACTAAAACTCAACTTTCGCAAGGCTTCCGCGGGTAATCTGCACGCCCGATGCGGCCACGGCCAGCGGCACGACACGCCAGCCCGCACCAGCTGCGTCGCGGCGAATATCCGCCCCCACCTTCTCCAGAGACAGAACGGTCGGCCCCGCACCGGAGACAACGGCAGCAAAACCGGCACCGCGCAGCCAGTCAACGAGTGCCAGTGAGGGTTCCATCGCGGCCCGGCGCTGTTCCTGATGGAGGCGGTCGCGCGTGGCTTCCATGAGGAGCGCATGCAGGTTCACTCCCCCACTCGCCTGGGCACCACCCGACAGGATGGCGGCCAGCAGGGCACCGCGCGCCACATTGAAGCTCGCATCACCGTGGGGAACGGTTGCAGGCAGGGCGGCTCGCGCGGCGGCGGTGCGCAGCTCGAAGTCGGGGATGAACGCGACGGGGTTGATGCCCTCGGGCGGGGTGAGGCGCACGCTGCCCACTTCGGAGGTCTCCTCGTTCATCCAGGACACGGTCGCGCCGCCAAAAACGGCGGGAGCCACGTTGTCGGGATGCCCCTCCATGTGGGATCCGATCTCGAGGATCTCCTGGCGGCCGAGCACATCGGCGTCACCGATGAGGGCACGTGCCAGCGTCACGCCGGCGACGATCGCACTCGCAGAGGAACCCAGGCCTCGGGAATGAGGGATGCGGTTCGTGCAGTGCATGCGCACGCCCACCTGAGGGGCACCCACGCGGTCGAGCGCAAGGCGCAGGGCACGCACGACGAGGTTGTCCTCGCCCTGCTCGACGTTTCCGGCACCTTCCCCCTCAACGACGACCGAGGTGGGCCCAGTCGTCGCGTGAACCGAGACCTCGTCCCACAGGTCGAGGGCCAGGCCCATGCAGTCGAATCCCGGACCCAGGTTCGCGCTGGTCGCGGGGACCTTCACCGCGACAAAATCATCTCGCAGCCGCACGTCACTCACCCTCAACGCGGATCGTGGAGGTCACCTCACGCACGGCGTCGGACACGGCGAGCGCGCGGGCAACGGCGCGCAGGTCGGCCTCGCGGGCGCGGTGGCTGGTCACGACGATGACGCAGGCGCCGGGAACCTCGTCGTTACGCTGATGGACGGACTGGATCGAGACACCGTGGCGGGCAAAGATGCCGGCAACATCGGACAGGACGCCGAGGCGGTCCTCCACCTGCAGGCGAATCTGGTACCGAGTGTGCGTCGAGCCGGGATCGAGGATCGGCAGGTGCGCGTAGACCGACTCGCGCGGGGCGTGACCACCGAAGGCGCGGTGGTGCGCGGCCGCGACAAGGTCGGACAGAACGGCCGAGGCCGTGGGCGCGCCACCCGCGCCCTGACCGTAGAACATCAGGCGGCCCGCGGCCTCGCCCTCGACAAGAATCGCGTTATAGGCGCCGTCAACGGACGCAAGCGGGTGATCGGCGGGAACCTGCGCCGGATGCACACGCATCGCGACGCCTTCACGCCCATCCTCGCCGATGCGGCGCTCAGCGATAGCGAGGAGCTTGATCGTATGGTTGATGCGCGCTGCCTCCTCCATATCCTCCTTCGTGATGCTCGTGATGCCCTCAACCGCAACATCGTCGATACCGACGCGGGTGTGGAAGGCGAGCGAGGCAAGAATGGAGCACTTGGCGGCCGCGTCGAAGCCCTCGACGTCTGCGGTCGGGTCGGCCTCGGCAAAACCGAGATCCTGCGCCTGCTTGAGCGCCTCCTCGTAGCTCAGGCCCTTCGTGCTCATCGCATCGAGGATGAAGTTGGTCGTGCCATTCACGATGCCCATGACCGTCGTGATGCGGTCGCCGGCGAGGGACTCGCGTAGGCCGTAAACGACAGGAACAGCACCCGCCACAGCGGCCTCGTAGTAAAGGTCAGCGCCATTGGCTGCGGCGGCCTCGTAGAGCTCGGGACCGTGGGCGGCCAGGAGGGCCTTGTTACCCGTGACAACCGAGATGCCCTGGTTGAGCGCACGCAGCACGAGGGTGCGGGCGGGCTCAATGCCGCCGATCAGCTCGACGACGAGGTCCATGTTGTCGATCGCTTCAGCGGGGTCGGTCGTCAGCAGCTCACGATCAATCGGAGCGTCTCGGGGAGCATCCACATTGCGGACGAGGACCTTGCGCACCTCCATCTCCGCGCCCGAGCGAGCCGCGAAATCCTCGCGGCTCGACTGAAGGATACGAATGACCTGGCTACCGACGGTTCCGGCTCCAAGAACGCCAACTCCAAGGACGGGGCGGGGTGCAGACATTAGGATTTTTCTCCTTTGTGGGACGGGCACTGGTACCAGTGTAGGGGGTCAAGCCAGCTCTCTTCTCCTAAGGACCTTGGTCCCACAATTTACCCGCTAGAGACTTTGGCTCCATATCCTGAGACGCAGAACATAGACTGTCGGTTGATATGGGTTGTGGAGACCCCCCAAGCCGTAGGACAATAGGCCTAAGCGTTGGAATCCGACGCACTGTGGAGCTCCGCTCCTAACACACCGTCCCCACAACGGGATACGGACATCCGAGAAGAGGAAGAATGACGACAGCAGACCAGAAGGCCTGGGAAGGTTTCGTAAAGGGTAACTGGTGCGATGAAATCGACGTTCGTGATTTCATCCAGCTGAACTACACCCCGTACGAGGGCGATGCCTCGTTCCTGGCAGGGCCGACCGAGAAGACCCTGCGCGTGTGGAACACTCTCGAAGAGAAGTACCTCTCCGAAGAGCGCAAGGTGCGCATCCTCGACGTTGACACCGACACCCCCGCCGACATCGATGCTTTCAAGCCCGGCTACATCTGCGAGGACGACAACGTGATCGTCGGCCTGCAGACCGATGCCCCCCTGAAGCGCGCGATGATGCCGAACGGCGGCTGGCGCATGGTCGAGACGGCCATCCACGAGGCCGGCAAGGAATACAACCCCGAGGTGAAGAAGATCTTCACCAAGTACCGCAAGACCCACAACGACGCTGTCTTCGATATCTACACGCCGCGCATCCGCGCAGCTCGTTCTTCCCACATCATCACCGGCCTGCCGGACGCCTACGGCCGTGGCCGCATCATCGGCGACTACCGCCGTGTGGCGCTCTACGGCGTTGACCACCTCATCGCCGAGAAGGAAAAGGACAAGGATCGCTACGCCGACCAGCCCTTCTCCGAGCACTGGGCACGCTACCGCGAGGAGCACTCCGAGCAGATCAAGGCCCTCAAGAAGCTGAAGAACCTCGCTGCCTCGTACGGCTACGACATCTCCGGCCCCGCCACCAACGCGCACGAGGCCGTGCAGTGGACCTACTTCGGCTACCTGGCCTCCGTGAAGTCTCAGGACGGCGCCGCCATGTCGATCGGCCGCCTGTCGGGCTTCTTCGACTGCTACTTCGAGCGCGATCTGAAGAACGGCACGCTGGATGAGTCCGGCGCACAGGAGATCATCGACGCCCTCGTCATCAAGCTGCGCATCACCCGCTTCCTGCGCACCATCGCTTACGACCAGATCTTCTCGGGCGACCCCTACTGGGCCACCTGGTCGGACGCCGGCTTCGGCGACGACGGCCGTACGCTGGTCACCAAGACCTCCTTCCGCCTGCTCCAGACGCTGGTGAACCTCGGCCCGGCCCCCGAGCCGAACATCACCATCTTCTGGGACGAGAACCTGCCCCGCGGCTACAAGGAGTTCTGCGCCCGTATCTCGATCGAGACCTCCTCGATCCAGTACGAGTCCGATCCGCAGATCCGCGCCCACTGGGGTGACGACGCCGCCATCGCATGCTGCGTCTCCCCCATGAAGGTCGGCAAGCAGATGCAGTTCTTCGGCGCGCGTGTGAACGCCGCCAAGGCCCTGCTCTACGCCATCAACGGTGGCCGCGACGAGATGAGCGGCAAGCAGGTCATGGAAGGCTACGAGCCCGTCCAGGGTGACGGCCCGCTCGACTTCGATGACGTGTGGAAGCGCTACGAGGAGATGCTGGACTGGGTCGTTGGCACCTACGTCGAGGCCCTCAACATCATCCACTACTGCCACGATCGCTACGCGTACGAGGCCATCGAAATGGCTCTGCACGACGCTGAGATCGTCCGCACCATGGGCTGCGGCATCGCAGGCCTGTCCATCGTTGCCGACTCGCTGGCCGCCATCAAGTACGCGAAGGTTTACCCGATCCGCGACGAGACCGGCCTGGTCGTCGACTACCGAACCGAGGGCGACTTCCCGACCTACGGCAACGACGATGACCGCGCCGACGACATCGCCGCGACCGTCGTCCACACCGTCATGGACAAGATCCGCGCGATCCCCATGTACCGCGACGCGATCCCGACCCAGTCGGTCCTGACGATCACCTCGAACGTCGTCTACGGCAAGGCCACCGGTTCCTTCCCGTCGGGCCACCAGAAGGGCACCCCCTTCGCCCCCGGCGCGAACCCGGAGAACGGCATCGACACGCACGGCATGGTTGCCTCCATGCTGTCGGTCGGCAAGCTGGACTACAACGACGCACTCGACGGCATCTCGCTGACGAACACGATCACCCCGCAGGGCCTGGGCCGCTCCAAGGAAGAGCAGATCCAGAACCTGGTCGGCATCCTCGACGCTGGCTTCGTTCCGGACGATTCCTGCGCCTACGACGGCACCAAGGGCTACTGATCCACCATCGGCGGGGATCGATGCGTCACCCGTATTGATCCCCGCCCACCACACACGTGGGTGTGCCGCACCGCGACCCACCCAATCCGGTACCCCCGGAGTTTCACAAAAGGAGAAATGTTATGGCAACCAAGACCTACGAAGAGCGCCTCGCCGACATGAAGGCCGCCCGCGAAGAGCGCGGCGACAAGGATGGCCTCTACCACGCGAACATCAACGTTCTCGAGGAGTCCACGCTGAAGGACGCCATGGAGCACCCCGAGAAGTACCCGAACCTGACCGTTCGCGTTTCCGGCTACGCCGTCAACTTCGTCAAGCTCACCCGTGAGCAGCAGCTGGACGTTCTGTCCCGCACCTTCCACCACTCGGCCTGATCGCTGATTGGAGTGGGGCGTCGGGCAACGCTCGGCGCCCCACTGCTATGCCTGCGTTCGTCGGCGATCTACGCTGACGATCCCCGGCCTCGTTCCCATCACGGACACCTCCCACTCAACCGCGAAGAAGGAAACATGTCGCAGACCCTCGCTCTCCCCACGTTCCGCGAGCAGGACTTCCAAGCTCCCCAATCACGTACCGTCGGCGCTGGCGTCGAGGGCCTGGAGGAGATCACGGATCTGGAGCGCTCCGAGCGCCTGCGCCGCATGCGTGAGGGCACGCTGGGGTCCATTCACTCCTGGGAGCTCGTCACCGCCGTTGACGGCCCCGGTACGCGCATGACGGTGTTCCTCAACGGCTGCCCGCTGCGTTGCCTGTACTGCCACAACCCCGACACGTTCCTCATGAAGGACGGCGCTCCCGTGTCTGACACGGAGCTCCTCTCCCGCATCGCGCGCTACCGCCGTATTTTCCGCACGACGAAGGGCGGTATCACGCTGTCCGGCGGCGAGGTCCTCATGCAGCCCCAGTTCGCCAAGCGCATCCTGATGGGCGCCAAGGAGATGGGCGTGCACACCTGCATCGATACCTCCGGGTTCCTGGGTGCGAACTGCGATGACGAGATGCTCGACGCGATCGACTTGGTGCTCCTGGACGTCAAGAGCGGCAACGAGGAGACCTACAAGAAGGCAACGGGACGCGCCCTGGCACCCACGATCGAGTTCGGTGATCGCATTGCCGCGCGCGGTGGCGCGACGCGCATCTGGATTCGTTTCGTCCTCGTTCCGGGCCTGACCGATGATCCGGAGAACGTCCGTCAGGTTGGCGAGATCGTCTCGCGTTGGAAGGACGTCATCGATCGTATCGAGGTCCTGCCCTTCCACCAGCTGGGCAAGGACAAGTGGCATTCGCTGGGTCTGGACTACCAGCTGGAGGACACGAAGGCTCCCACGCCCGAGGCCACGGAGGAAGTGCGCAACTACTTCCGGTCGCTGGGCTTCGAGGTCCACTGACGCTCACGTCGCGGCCCCGGGAGGACGTGAGTGAGGCTCACTCCCCCGGGGTCCACGTATATCCGCTGGTCCCCCACCCGCGCTCACGAATGACCTGCTGGGCTTCGTCCGAGTAGGGCTGCGCGAGGCGGTCGACGTAGAGGGTTCCGCGCAGGTGGTCGTATTCGTGCTGGAAGATGCGCGCGAGCCAGCCGCGGGCGGCGACCTCGATGGGCGTGCCCGACACGTCGTATCCGCGTAGGACGGCGCCGAGTGCGCGACGCAGCGGGTAGCCGCACCCAGGCACGGAGAGGCATCCCTCGGACTCGCAGGTGGCATCGGGGTGGGTGGGCAGGATTGCTCCCGCGCCCTCGTCATCCCAGACGAGGTCGAGGGTCGGGTTGACGACGACACCGCTCAGCATGGTGTTGAAGCCGCGTTGGGGTCCCTCGTCGAGCTGGAGGACATCGCGGTAGCGGCTGTCGAACGCGCCGCCCCCGGCGTAGCGCCACACGAAGATTTGCGATCCAACACCGACCTGCGGTGCCGCGAGGCCGACCCCGGGCGCGGCGTGCATCGTCTCGATCATGTCGGCGACAAGGTCGCTCAGCTCGGAGTCGAAGGAGTCGACGGGATCCGCGACCCGATGCAGGACCGGCTCGCCCGTGATGCAGATCGGCAGGATGCTCATGCTTCTTCTCCCGTGTGTCCGTGCGGAATAACACCGACGCCCGCCGCTTCGAGGGCGCGTGGGGTGGTCGGGTCCAGGTATTTGATGACGCGGGCCGGATTGCCGACCGCGATGGAGTTGGCTGGGATCGATCGGGTGACGACGGCGCCCGCGCCGATGATCGAGTTCTCGCCGATGGTCACTCCCGGGCACACGACGACGGAGCCGCCCAGCCACACGTTGTCCTCGAGGGTGATCGGTGCTGCGGACTCCCATTTTGCTCGACGAGGCCCGGGCTCGGTCGGATGGATCGCCGTGTAGAGTGAGCAATTGGGGCCGATGAGGACGTCCTTGCCGATGACGACCTGGGCAACGTCGAGCACTGTCAGGCCGTAGTTGACCCAGGAACCATTCCCAATGGAGATGTTGTACCCGTAGTCAACGCGCAGGGGCGGTCGAATGTCGACATTCTCCCCCACCTCGCCGAGGACCTGGGAGAGCAGGTAGCGGGCGATATCCGGATCGGTGGGATGCGCCTGCTCGTAGAGGGACAGGAGGCGAACCGCGCGCCTCGTGAGTGCCGAGAGCTCATCATCCGCGATGTAATAGTCGCCATCACGCATGCGCTGCACGGGGGTGCGCTCGTCGTCGCAGAATCGGGGATCGTCGAAATTCGTTCCCGGGGAAATGGTCATGCGACCAGGGTAGTCGAGGCCCTCTCGAGGCGGGGGGCGCGGCGCGCGTCGAGGTGGCCGAAGAGGGCGCGCAGCTGGGAAATGTCGGCGGCGGGATCCTCGGGGTGCCACTGCACGCCGAGGACGGGTGCATCGATCGTCTCAATGGCTTCGATGGTGCCGTCCGGGGCATAGGCGCTCACCTGCAGGCCCTCGCCCACGCGTGCCACGCGCTGGTGGTGGGCGGAGGAGATGATCAGCTCAGAGTTGGTGAGGACGGGAGCCAGGGCACGCTCAAGGTTCGTTCCCCCACCGACGCGCACGCTGTGACGGATGAAGCGGTGGTCGGACAGGATCCGGCTGTTCGTGTGCGTGCCGTCAGCGCCCTCGATGTGCTGCTCGAGCGTGCCGCCCAGGGCCGTATTGATGATCTGCATGCCGCGGCAGATCCCCAGGAGCGGCGTGCCCGTGCGCACGGCGTAGTCGACGAGGGCGATCTGTCCGCGATCGGC
Organism: Pauljensenia sp. UMB3104; assembly: GCF_030217285.1. Classification (NCBI taxonomy): domain Bacteria; kingdom Bacillati; phylum Actinomycetota; class Actinomycetes; order Actinomycetales; family Actinomycetaceae; genus Pauljensenia; species Pauljensenia sp. UMB3104. The sequence continues at coordinate 54,881 of NZ_JASONN010000012.1, forward strand.
GCGGTACCAGTGGCGTCCCTCGGCCTGATATCCCTGCGAGGCACCGTACAGGCTGGGGTGGACGTCCTCGCCGCCCATGATGATGATCGCGTCGGCGTGCTGTGCGCGCAGGGCTGCACCCTCGGCGCCGTCTTCCTGCGCGTACTCGCGGATGACGTTCCAGTTCGGCAGCGCGGCCTCAAGGAGACGATCCCACAGGCGCATGCAGATGTTGTTGTATGCCTCGTCCCCCGGGCGTGCCGGCAGGACGTTGGAAATCAACAACGTCGGCTTCGTGTGGTTCGTCATGGTTCCTATCATGGCAGTCTCGTCGGCACGGTGCTCGGCGCGTTCACGGGGTGGCCAATTGTGACAGCGGGCGTCCACTCTCGCAACGGCTTGAGAATAGCGCTCGCCCACGAACGACGAGGCCGGGGCTGGTCCGCGCGCGTGCGCTCCCAGTGCCCCGGCCTCGTTCATCTGTGCTCAGTTTTCAGACACGAAGCGATCCACGCGGGCGAGCAGCTCGGCCTTCTCCTCCTCCGAGATCCACGCGATCTCGATGGAGTTGCGGGCGATGCGCTCCAGGTCGGCGCGGCTGCGGTCGAAGCGCTCGGCGAACGCCAGGTAGTTGTCGCCAATGTAGCCGCCGAAGTAGGCAGGATCGTCGGAGTTGAGGCTGACCTTCACGCCGGCGGCAGTCAGCTCGATGATTTCCTTGCCCTTCATTTCCTCGGTGACGAAGGAATTGGACAGCGGGCACGAGGTCAGGCCGATGCCGTGATCGCGCGCGTAGGCGACCAGCTCGGGGTCTTCGACGATGTTCGTGCCGTGGTCGAGGCGCTCGGCGCCCAGCTCGGTGAGGGCCGCACGGATGTTATCGATCGAGCCGATCTGATCAATGTCGCAGTGCATCGTCACGTGCAGGCCGGCCTCGCGGGCCAGGGCAAAGACGTCGGCGAACTTGGTGGGCGGGTTATCGCGCTCGTCGGAGTCCAGGCCCACGCCGATGAACATGTCCTTGTAGGGCAGCGCTGCCTGCAGCGTCTCGAGGGCAGACTCGGCGCTCATATCGCGCAGGAAGCACAGGATCAGGTCGGCGGACAGGCCCCCCTCGCGCGCCTCGACGACAGCGCGGTAGTAACCGCGGATGACCGTCTCGATCGCAATGCCGCGAGAGGTGTGGGCCTGCGGATCGAAGAAGCACTCGGCACGCACGACACCGTTAGCGCGGGCACGCTCAAAGTAGGCGGCAGCCAGATCGTGGAAATCATCCTCGTCCTGGAGGACGTCCATGGCCGGGTAGTAGACGGCCAGGAAGGACGTGAGGTCATTGAACTGGTAGGTGGCCTGGACCTCCTCGACCGTGCTCTGGCCGATGTCGACGCCGTTCTTGCGAGCGAGTGCCAGCTTGAGATCGGGCTCGAGGGTACCTTCCAGGTGCAGGTGCAGCTCGGCCTTGGGCAGGCCGAACGCAAAGTCGCGGGTCACGTCAGTGCTCATGTGTCCTCCACAGATAACGGGGCGGGTATCGCGGAACAATTGTCCCACTCCACCCGCCCCGCGCTCAGGGAGGCCATATATCGAACGGGGATGATGTTCATGCCCCGTTCAGTGTGTCAGGCTCGACTCAGGCCAACGCACCCATCGGGTCCCATGCAGGCAGGTGCAGCGGTTCCTCAGTGATAGCGGCGCGCAGGTCCTCGGGCAGGTCGTCCACGTGCACGGCCACCTCAAAGACGTTGGCGTCGAACCATGCGGCGTCCATCGTGAAGAAGCCCTTCTCGCCGGGCTCCTCGCCCCAGGAGTTCTCCACGCGGAAGCGGCGAGCGTTGCCGTCCTCGTCGATGTCGACGCCGGTGAAGAGCATCGCGTGGTTCATCGCGGACTCGCCGGTGTTGACGCGCTGCTCCTTCGAGGTGGAGAAGTCCACGCCGAAGAGGTTGTCGTAGTCGTACAGGCCATCAACGAAGAGGCCGGAGGCGCGGTCGGACTGCTGACCACAGTCGGCGCCGAACCACACGGCGCGACCCGAAGCCAGGACGGAAGCCGTGATCTCGCGGATCTGCTCAACCGGGGTATTCACGTAGAGGATCGGGCGGCCGCCGACGACGTTGCCCATGTGATCGACCGTGAGGGTGTGGCCCTTCGGGTGCTCGGCGCGCGGGTCGTCGACAAGGCACACGTACTGCGTGAGGTCCACGTCCACGTAGCGCTGGTAGAACTCGCGTGGGGTGAGGACGCCGTCGCGGTGGAACTCGCCGTTATCGTCACGCCACTCCCACTCGAAGGAGGCCGGGGGCTCGCCCAGGCAGATGACGAGGATGCGCCACACGTCGGCCAGAGCGGCTTCCTTCACCTCGTTGATCTCTTCCTCGGAGGCACCGGCCTCGACGAGGGAGCGCAGCTCGAGGGCAGTGCGACGCAGGACGACCTTCAGGCGGGCGTTCATGGGGGCGGTGTGACTGGAGGACTCGGTCTCGGGCATCGCGACCTTGGGGACGAGGCCGTGCTTGAGATAGAGGGAGACCGCCATGTCCCACTGACCGCCGTCGGAGAGCACGTCGCCGAGCAGGAACTGCAGGAGACGACCGTCAAGCTCTTCGGTCTTCGCGGTGGCGATGATGTCGGTCAGGAAGAAGTTGGCGCGTTCGAACTTGTCCCAGAAGAGCACGTAGTTCTGCGAGAACTCAAAGTCCTTGAGGCCAAGGTGGGTGCGCGTCGTCGAACGCAGCAGGTTGAGGGAGGAGAAGAGCCAGCAGCGGCCGGACTTCTTCTGTGACGTCACCTTCCAGTCGTCCACCTTGTGGGACACGACCGTGGGGGTGGCGACCACCTTGGCGCGGTCGAAGGCGACCGGCTCGACGCCGGCGTGGGCGACAGCGTTGCGTGCGACCGCGCGGGCGGAGTCTGAGGATGCGTGGAGAGAGGCGACAAATTCGTCTGTGATCTCGTGTGCCATAGGACGAGGTGTTCCTTTCAATCGAGAGCCATTCTCTATAAGGATACGCTTCTCGCAGTGATGCAGACGACTCAACTCCGTTTAGAATGAGTGTTATTCGTGTTCAGTGAATGCACAGGAGCATCAATGGTGGATCGGGGCGCTTCGGGGCGCGAGATCGTTTTACAGGCTGGGGAGTACGAGGCACGGATCGTCACCGTCGGCGCAGGTCTGGCGGGCTTGCGCTACCGCGGGCACGAACTCGTCGTCCCCCACGGCGTCGGCGAATGCCCTCCTGGCTATCTCGGCAAGGTCCTCATGCCGTGGCCCAACCGCATCGCGGGCGGCTCGTACTCGTGGGAGGGCGCCACCTACGATCTGCCTGTCGACGAACCCACTTTCGGCACGTCCCTCCACGGTTTCGTGGCCTTCCAGGAGTGGGAGATTGCCGAGGCCAATGCCTCCTCAGTCATCTTGCGCACCCTCATCGCGGCGCGCTACTCCTACCCGTGGACGCTTCTTGCATCCGCGCGCTACAGCCTGGATGCGCAGCGCGGCCTCACCGTCGAGTTGTCCGCGACGAACATCGGCGAGGGCACCGCCCCCTACGGCGTCGGCTTCCACCCCTACCTCGCCGTCGACGACGCACGAGCGGACGAGCTGGAGCTGACCAACCCCGCGTCCATCATCTACGAGGCCAACGCCTCCATGATTCCCGTGGCCGCCCACGACGTGGCATCGTTCGGGTTGGACTTCCGCTCCCCCACCCTTATCGGCGACTCCCGGTTGGACCACGCCTTCGCTGGCCTGCCCGAGGGCACCTGGACCGTGACGCTGCGCGATCCCGCATCGCGCGTGGGCGTGTCCCTGTCGTCGGACGCGCGTTGGCTGCAGGTCTACTCGGCGGACTACATCGGCCGCGTGGGCGTGGCCGTCGAGCCGATGAGCTGCCCGCCCAACGCCTTCAACTCAGGCAGGGACGTGGTTGCGCTGGGCGAAGGCGAGACCCACACGCTGAGCGCGCGGATCTCTGGCTTCCAGAGTTGAACGCTCCTAGTATTTCCCCGCGGCGGCTCGGATCAGCGTCAGGGCGACCGCGCCAGCCGTGGAGGAACGCAGGACGTTATCTCCCAGCCCAATCGTGCGGGCACCGGCTTCCACCAGCTGTGCCGTCTCCTCGGGCCCGATACCGCCCTCAGGGCCCACGATGAGGGCGATGCGCGCAGGCAGAGCCCCGTCCGCACGGGATTGCTGAACCAGGGCGAGAGCGGCCCCGAGCGAATCCGTCGCCTCCTCGTGGCAGACGAAGGCAACCCCGGCCTCGTCCGTCAAGGAGGCGAGCCAGGAGGCCAGCTCACGGCTATCCTTGACCCCCTCGACGACCGGGACGAAGGCGCGGCGGGACTGCTTGGCGGCCGCGCGGGCCACGCCCTCCCACTTCGCGCGCCCCTTCTCGGCTTTCGGCCCCTTCCACTGGACGATCGCGCGCTGCGACGCCCAGGGAATCACACGGTCAATGCCGATCTCGGTGCAGATTTCGACAGCTGCCTCGTCTCGCCCACCCTTGGCGAGCGCCTGAACGAGGATGACCTCGGGACTCGGGGCGTCCTCCTGCGTGATCTCCCGAACGACCAGCGAGAGCGAGGACTTATCGCTCCCGCTGACCTCACACGTCGCACGCAGGCCACGCCCATCAACAACGTCGACCCACTCCCCCGCGCCGATGCGGCGCACAGAAGCAGCGTGACGCCCCTCGGCTCCCCCGAGGCACGCACCGTCCCCCACGGACAGGGACTCCAGGGACGGGGTCAGATCCTCACCGAGGAAAACGGGCAGCGTCACGGCGCATCACCCCATGAAGGTATCGCGAAGCTTGTCAAAGAACGAGGCCTGCTGACGATGCGGCTCCACGCGCACCTCGCCGCGCACCTTCGCCAACTCCTCGAGCAGCTCGCGCGATTTCTCATCGAGCTTCTTGGGGATCTGGACATCGACGTGCACGTGCATTGTGCCTCGGCCCGAGCGCTGCAGGTGGCCCACGCCCAGTCCCTCCAGGACGATGTCGTCGTTGGGCTGGGTACCCGGGTTGATCGTCACGGTCTTCTTGCCGTCGAGGGTCTCCAGCTCGAACTCGGTGCCCAGGGCAGCCGTCGTCATCGGGATCGTGATCCACGTGTGCAGATCGTCCCCGCGACGATCAAAGACCGGGTGCTTCTTCTCGCGGATCAACAGGTAGAGATCACCGTTGGGGCCGCCGCCCTGACCGACCTCGGCCTCGCCGCTCACCCGGATCTGCGTGCCCTCGCTGGCGCCCGCGGGGATGTTGACATTAAGAGTGCGGCGCGTACGCACACGACCCGCGCCCGAACACTCGGCGCAGGGCGTGGCAATCGTGTCGCCGTAGCCCTGACAGGTCGGACACGGGGCCTGCGTCTGCATGCGACCAAAGAGCGAGTTCTGAATCTGCGTGACGAAGCCCGAGCCGTGACAGGTCGTGCACTGCGTGGGCGAGGTGCCCGGCTGACACATCGAGCCGTGGCAGGCCTCGCACAGAACGTAGGTATCGAAAGACACTTCCTTGGCCGCGCCGAAAGCCGCGTCCTCCAGGGTGATGTCAACGACGACCTGGCGATCCTTACCGCGACGCACGCGCGAGGCCGGACCCGACGCCGACGCGCCGAAACCACCACTGAACATGGCCTCGAAAATGTCGGAAAAACCGCCGAAACCCGCACCTGCGCCAGCGCCGCCGCCACGCAGCGCGTCCGGGCCGCCGATGTCGTACATCTGGCGCTTCTCCGGATCCGACAGCGTCTCGTAGGCGACGGACAGCTCCTTAAAGGCTTCCTCCGAGTCGGCGCCCGCATAGTCGGGGTGCAGCTTACGGGCGAGCTTACGGTAGGCCTTCTTAATCTCGTCCTGGCTGGCGTCACGGGCGACGCCGAGGACCTCGTAGTAGTCTCTCACGCTTGCTCTTTCTTCTCGTGGGGTCGTTCGTTCATCGTCATCATGCTCGACGCACGGCCGAGTTAGCTGTTGGTTTCCTGCGCGAGGTAGCGCGACAGGTAGGCGGCCACGGCTCGTACCGAGCTCATGGTGCGCGCATAGTCCATCCTCATGGGGCCGACAATGCCCAGGTGGGCGCAACCACCCTGTTCATCGGCACCCGCCCGGTAGGTTCCGGTGACGACAGCTGCCTCTGCCAGGCCATCGTGGGGGTTTTCCGTACCGATACTCACGTGCACGTCATCACCCGGGTCGGCCTCGGCGAAGAGCCGCATGAGGACGACCTGCTCTTCGAGGGCGTCCAAGACCGGCGCGATGTCGTGGAAGTCGAGCGCCCCCCTCGCCAGGTTCGCGGCGCCCGCGACGACGATCTTCGACTCGCTCTGCCCGGTGAGGACGTCGGTGAGGGCGGCGCCGATCGCGGCGACAGTCCCGACGAGGTCGGGGCGGGCAGAGGCGGTCGCCGCATCGACACATGCCTGTACGGTCGCCGACGTGGCGCCGTCGCAGTGACGTCGCAGGTGCTCACGGACCTCGTGCAACTGGCCATCGTCAAGGGGCGCGTGCAGGCTCAACGTGCGCTCCCCAACCTCGCCGTCGGCGGTAATGACGACAACGAGGACGCGGCCCGGCGTCAGATCAATGGCCTCAAAGTGCTTGAGGAGACGCACGCGCGCGCCCGGGTACTGGACGAGGGCCACCTGATGCGTGACCTGTGCGAGGAGTCGAACCGAGCGCTCGACGACATCATCAATGTCGACGGACTCGGACAGGAACGTCTCGAGGGCCTGGCGCTCGGGACCGCTCATGGGCTTGAGTTCGGCGAGCCGGTCGACGAACACGCGGTAGCCGCGGTCGGTCGGCACACGCCCGGCAGACGTGTGAGGCTGATAGATGAGCCCAGCTTCCTCAAGCACCGCCATGTCGTTGCGGATCGTCGCCGAGGAGACACCGAGCCCCCCGGCGGCAATCGCCTTGGACCCGACGGGCTCGCGGGTGGCCACGTACTGGGTGACGATGGCGCGCAGGACGTCAAGGCGGCGGTCCTGTGCACTCGTGCGTGTCATGCCGTCTCCCTCCCTGCTTGGCACTCATGCTTCCTGAGTGCCAATGCTACCCCCGGTCCTTCGCGAGAGGCGAGCGTAGTGCGCAACGACTCGTGCGCCCTGCGCGAACCGTCACACGGGGCGGTCACCATCACATCGCAGGGTGACCCTTACTGCGCCCAGGGCACCGTCACGAAGTCGATGAGTTCCTCCACTCTGCCCAGCAACGCCGGTTCGAGGTCGCGATAGGTGCGCACGGTCGACAGGATCCGCTTCCACCCCATCGCAATGTCACGCTGGTCGGCATGCGGCCAGCCGAGGGCATCAAGCGTCCCGTGCTTGATATCAATACCGCGGGGAATATCCGGCCACCGCTCAAGCCCAACACGGGCCGGCTTGACGGCCTGCCAAATGTCAACGAAAGGGTGACCCAGGACGAGAACCGCACCCGGCCAGCGAGCTGACACGGCCTCGGCGATGCGAGACTCCTTCGACCCCGGGACCATATGGTCGACGAGAACACCCGCACGCGCCGTATCCGTCGGCCCGAAGACCTCCAAGACCGCTTCGAGGTTGTCAACGCCTTCGAGCAGCTGAACGGCAATCCCGGCCTCTGCCAGATCCTCGCCCCACACGTGCTGCACGAGTTCGGCGTCATGACGACCTTCCACCCAGATGCGCGAGCGCTTGGCAACCTTGGGGCCACTTGACGCGGGGGCGAACGATCCAGAGTTCGTGATGCGGCGTCCCGACGCACTGACCTGCGTGCCGGACGAGGCCCGGGCAGGGGCCGGGCGCGGCGGCAGCGCCTCGATGGGACGACCCTCCAGCCAAAAACCGGGGCCGAGAGGGAAGGAACGACGCACTCCTCGCCGATCCTCCAGCTCCACCAGGTGAACACCGCCAGACTTTTCCACACGCGTCACGGCACCGACCCAACCGGAGGCAACATCCTCCAGCACCATGCCGATCTCGACATGGACTGCCTGAGAGCGCGGACGCCTCGCCCCCGGCCCATCGCGGTGCGGGTCATGGGCGAAAATATTGCGACCGTAGGGATCTGAGCTATTCACCCGGCTTACTCTAGCGGCCAAACCGCTCAGTGCAGGCTCACGGCGTGAATGAGCATCGACACGAGGGCAGCCAGAATCCACGAGGACACTGAGCCAATGAGGAATTCCTCAGCCTTCTCCCCCGTCGAATCCTGCGAGATTTCGGGGAAACGGATGACGCCCTTGGCGGCAACGACTGCCGCAATCGCGACCTCCGCGCCCGCACCGGCGAGAACGATAATGAGGAGACGTTCAAGCGGCCCAATCCAGCGGCCACCGCGCAATGCCGTCACTTCATCCTGTTCATCGCTACGACCGGCGACGATAGGCAACGCACCAGAGATGAGGGGAGGCTCAACGACGTCCGATCCCTCGCGGGCTTCGTCGCCGTCCTCCGACACCGACGCGGGCATCGCGGGCAGGACGGGTGCATTAATCCACCCGGGGACAGGCTCAGAAGCACGACCGCGCGCACACTGCAGGATCGCCGTAATCAGGTGATTGGCCGGACCCGTGACGAGGAAGAGAACGGCAATAATGAGGTCAATCGAACGTCCCGAGCGCAGCGACAGCATCGGAAATTCCGTTGGCTCCGCACTCAGGAGCGCGACAAAGCCGATGGATGCCAACGCCCAACGACCAAGCACCCCGCGCGCAGATGGATCGACGAGATCCCATGCGAACCACACGATCGCGAGCGTCGCGCCGAGCGCATTCGCCAGCGCGCTGACGCCAAGGACGAACCACGCGTAGCAGATCACGGCGAGGAGGAGCGTCAGAAAGAGAGACAGGCGCCGCGACCAGCGTCGTGGGTCGGATGTCAGAAGGACGGTCAGCTCCGAGGCGGCAATGCCTAGGAGAAGCACTTCATGCACGTGCGGCCTCCGCAATGATGAGTGACGACTGGATCAACCCCACCCCCGTGCCCCGGGCGAAGTCAGAAATGGCCTGCTGCGAGAGCTTCTCTGCCCGAGCGATCTCCACCTGGGTCTTACCGAGAAGCAGCGCAGCTGTGATGCGGCGATGACGCGCAGAGAGCTTGAGGATCGCATGATCACGCAGGCTCAGCAACGCGTTGATGCAGGTCTGGCAATGGCTCGGGAAGGACGACTCAACGGAGGCATGCGCCATGAACCAGGTGCGAATGAACGGATTCGATGAGTCCTGCACATCATGCGCCCGGTTAATCGCAGCGCGGGCCGCCCACCAAGCGGAGCCATCCTGAAGCTGCGCCGAGTCCGCACCATGCGAACGCGCCGGAGCCTGACGATGAACGCCCGAGGAGAACTCTTCAATTCGCCCCGCACCAATTCCGAAGCGAAGCTGAAGCTGTGAGGGAAGCAGAAGCTGCGCACGCAGCGTCAGAAGAAGCGCATCCTCCAGCGTGTAGGCCACAGCCTGAAATTCGTCACCGACCGTCGGGTAAGGCGCCTGCAAGAGCGCAAGCCCCTCACTCGCGTCCGCAAGAGCAGCCTCATAAATTCTCTGAGCCTCTGCACGATTGGTCAGCGTACGAGAGCCAACGATGTCAGCAATGACAGCGTAACGAAGAGTCACAGTACCACACTTTTCCTTGTATACGGCTCTTCACAAGCCCCCTCATGGAGGAACCCTGCAAATTACTCGGCTTCACATGACACATCTAGGCAAACATATTTCAACCATGATGTCAACAGTATTGCGACGTAATGCTAGCTTGTCACATTGCGCATGCGAACCGAGTGTCAAACAGTAAATAACCATCTCCACATTCACACTTGTACTGTATGAAATACAAGCTCTATCGTGGCATGTGGGGTTGCACAATAATGTTTACCACCAGATGCATATTCCGCCACACGGGCAGTCAATGACCGTTAATAGCCCATGATTTCACGGGTCACGTAGTCCGCGAGGAGACGGCCACGCAGCGTGAGGACAACGCGCCCGGACAGGGCGCAAGCCCCATCAATGAGTCCATCCGCAATGAGCGTGGCGATACGCCCACCGGAGGAGCCACGTGTTCCTTCAGGCAGTGACAGACCCGGCAGCCCCTCAATCTCAACACCCTCGGATGTACGCACGCCCAGCATGACACGCTCCAGCTCGCGCGCATCCGCGTCGAGAACCTCGCCAGCGTAAGCGGGAGACTGTCCAGCATTCAGACGCCCCGCATAGGCTCCCGGGTTCTTCACGTTCCACCAGCGCATACGCCCCACGTGCGAATGCGCTCCCGGCCCGAAGCCCCACCAATCCCAGTCCCGCCAGTAAGCCAAGTTATGGGAAGAGGCGTGCCCATAGAGGGTCGATGGACCTCCCGAGGCGCGGTCCGCCTCGGTGACGTGCGCGAAGTTCGAAATCTCGTACCATGCGTATCCCGCCTCACCCAGGAGGGCATCGGCGAGCTCATACTTGGCAGCCTCATCGTCCGGATCGGGGGTCGGCAGCTCTCCCCGGGCCACCTGCGCCCCCATCTTCGTCCCCTCCTCGACAACAAGCGCGTAGGCGCTGATATGGTCGGGCTCGTACGACAGGGCAGCACGCAGGGATGTTTCCCAGTCCGCCAGGCTCTCCCCGGGGGTTCCGTAGATAAGATCCACCGAGGTCGACAGGCCCGCTTCCTTCGCCCACTCCACGACGAGGGGAACCCGCTCGGGCGTATGCGTGCGATCCAGGGTCGCGAGGATCTCAGGAACGGCCGACTGCATGCCGAACGACACTCGAGTAAACCCAGCGTCAGCCAGTTGCGCCAGTCCATCACGCGTCACCGTGTCGGGGTTAGCCTCGAGGGTCACCTCCGCGCCCGGCGCAATACCGATGCGTTCACGCAGGCCCACGAGGATCTCGGTCAACTCATCGACATCCAGCATCGTCGGAGTACCGCCACCGAAAAACACCGTCCGCGCCTGGCGCGTGGGGAGTCCAGCCTCGGACATGACCCGAGACGCCAGAGCAGCCTCGGCAAGAACGGAGGGCGCGTAGTCCCCCACCTGCGCGCCCGGACCGAAACCGACCGTGTATGTGTTGAAGTCGCAATACCCACAGCGCACGCGACAAAAAGGGACGTGCACATACAGGGAGAGGGGACGACCGCGATCTGCCTCAACGAGGCCGGGGTCGAGTGATCCGTCGGTCGGCCAGCGCTCCCCCTCAGGCTGGGCGGGGCTCACCGGCACACTCCGCGTCTCACGACGTCAGCCACGGGGACGACGAATGCCGACGATGTCATGGGCATGGCGCCCGGCATCGATACCGCGCGTCTCAAAGTGTGTGACGACGCGTCCCTCGAAACGCGGGGCGAATCCCCCACGCTCAGGCTCAGGATCACCCGGATCCGGTCGCTCCCCGGCGTGCGGGTTGTCAAAAAGCTCGCAGGCCTCGATCACGTCCCGCATCTGCCACGCATAGTCGTCCCAGTCGGTGGCCAGGCGCCACGCTCCCCCGTCGCGCAACAGGCGTGCCACCTCGATGGCAAACGAATCGGACACGAGGCGACGCTTACGATGCCTGGCCTTGCGCCACGGATCGGGGAAGAACGTCCAGACCTCGTCCAAGCACGCGTCCTCCAGCATGATGGGAAGGGCCTGAGCGGCATCGGCTTCAATCACGCGGATGTTATCCACACCCGCGTCGACCGCCTTGGACACGAGCTTGGCGATGCCCGGAACCCACACCTCAAGGGCGAGGAAGTCACGCTCGGGATGGGCAGCCGCAGCAGCGACGATCTGCTCGCCCGTGCCCGAGCCAATCTCGAGCGTGACGGGAGCGCTGCGTCCAAACAACTCAGCCAGATCAACCGTGAAATCCTGCGCGACCGTCGTGTAGCCAACGCCGCGACGCGGCTCGACCACATAGCGGTGCGCATGGGCCTCCCACGTGCGCGCGAGGTTCGCGGGCAGTTCGCGAGTGCGTCGCGTGAAAGACTTCGTGCGGCTCATGAAGACCGTGCCCTCGGGGGCCTCACCCGGACGACGATCCACGGCCTCGTTCATCTGATCCCCGCTCACTTCTTGCCCGTCGGGACGTCGGAGGTCAGCGCAGCGATGAAGGCTTCCTGTGGCACGTCCACACGGCCGATGGACTTCATGCGCTTCTTGCCTTCCTTCTGCTTCTCGAGCAGCTTGCGCTTACGGCTGATGTCGCCGCCGTAGCACTTGGCGAGCATGTCCTTGCGCAGGGCCTTGATGGTCTCACGGGCGATGACGCGCGCGCCGACAGCCGCCTGGACCGGGATCTCGAACTGCTGACGAGGAATCAGTTCCTTGAGGCGCTTCGTCATGCGCTGGCCGTAGTTGTAGGCGCCGTCGCGGTGCACGATCGCACTGAACGCGTCCACGCGGTCGCCATTGAGCAGGATATCGACCTTGACGAGGTCGGCACTCTGCTCGCCGCTCTCCTGGTAATCCAGGGAAGCGTAGCCGCGCGTGCGGGACTTGAGCTGATCGAAAAAGTCGAAGACGATTTCGGCCAGGGGAAGCTGGTAGTGCAGCTCCACGCGGTCCTCGCTCAGGTAGTCCATGCCCTGCATCGAGCCGCGACGCTCCTGGCACAGCTCCATGATGGTGCCCGTGAACTCGGTGGGTGTCAGGATCGTTGCGTTCACGACAGGCTCGCGCACCTCGGAGATCTTGCCTTCGGGGAACTCGCTCGGATTGTCGACGCGCACCTCGGTGCCGTCCTCGGTGACGACGCGGTAGACGACGTTCGGGGCTGTCGCGATGAGATCGAGGTTGAACTCTCGCTCCAGGCGCTCGCGAATAATCTCCAGGTGCAGCAGGCCGAGGAAGCCGCAGCGGAAGCCGAAGCCGAGAGCCGCGGAAGACTCCGGCTCGAAGGTCAGCGCCGCGTCGTTGAGCTGGAGACGCTCAAGGGCGTCACGCAGGTCCGGGAAATCAGAGCCATCGACCGGGTAGATGCCGGAGAACACCATCGGGTTAGGGTCGCGATAGCCCTCAAGCGCCTCGGTCGCGCCTCGCACCTGGCTCGTCACCGTGTCGCCGACGCGGGACTGGCGCACATCCTTCACGCCCGTGATCAGGTAGCCCACCTCGCCAGCGCCGATGCCCTCTTCGGGCTTCGGCTCCGGCGAAATCACTCCCAACTCGAGGAGCTCGTGGGTGGCGCCCGTGGACATCATGCGCACGCGCTGGCGGGTGGAGAGCACGCCGTCAACGACACGCACGTAGGTGACGACGCCGCGGTACGTGTCGTACACGGAATCAAAAATCATCGCGCGCGTGGGCGCCTCGGGGTCACCCTCGGGGGCGGGGACGGCCTCGACGATGCGGTCGAGCAGCTCCTCGACACCCTCACCGGTCTTGCCGGAGACCTTGAGCACCTCGTCCTCGTCGCAGCCGATCAGCTGGGCAACCTCATGGGCGTACTTTTCGGGCTGAGCACCCGGCAGGTCGATCTTGTTCAGGACCGGGATGATCGCGAGGTCATTCTCGAGGGCCAGGTACAGGTTCGCGAGCGTCTGTGCCTCGATGCCCTGCGCGGCATCGATGAGGAGGACCGCACCCTCACATGCCGCGAGAGAACGAGAAACCTCGTAGGTGAAGTCCACGTGCCCAGGCGTATCGATCATGTTGAGCGCGTAGGGGGTTCCCTCATACGCCCACGGCATGCGCACGGCCTGGCTCTTGATCGTAATGCCACGCTCACGCTCAATGTCCATGCGATCGAGGTACTGGTCGCGCATCTCGCGGGCCTCGACGACACCGGTCAGCTGGAGCATACGGTCCGCGAGCGTCGACTTCCCATGATCAATGTGGGCGATGATGCAGAAGTTACGGATCTGCCCCTGCGGGGTGTGAGCCGGGCGAATCTGCGCCTGCTGCGCGGGCGTGGGGATGGGCACGTGAACCTCCGTGAAGTCGTTAACCTCCTTATCGTCCCATTGTCGTAGGCGTTTGTGCCAGTTCAGGCGCGGGAAGTCGCGCACAGTGGCCTCGGCTCACACCCCTTGCGAGCCTCCCATCTCCCCCTGAGCAACGATGGAAATCGCCTCCGTGAAGTCGCAGTCTTCCCAGTCATCGGGATGATCATCGCGAAGTTTGCGCGCTATGGCCTCGGCACGTTGGTCATCACCGCGCATCGTGGCCAGGGTCAGCAAAATGGTGCGAATGCGTGCCGTGAGGGGATCGCGATCCCCCAGGTATCGTCGGCAGTCCTCTGCCAACACCGTCCACAGGTCCTCGCCAGCATCCCGATCACCTCCCATCCAGGTATTGCGCGCGATCTCGTTACGCAAGCGCAACACCCGCCAATCACCATGCTCAGCGACCGTCAGAAGCACGTCCATGTTGTGCTCGTAGAGCGCGATCGCCTCGTCGTAGTGGCGATCAGCAGAAAGAACCTCAGCGAGGTTGTCGCGTACGGTCAGCAGCGTCATGTCGGCTTCATCGCGCGTCCCTTCCATGTCCGCGAGGAGCTCACGGTAGACGCGGGCTGCCCTGGACCACTTCCCAGTGTTCTTCCACGGCATCGCCGAATTATTGCGAATCGCGACAGCAATCTGAGGGTCGAGGCCGCGGCAGGACTTCACGTCAGCGACGAGCGCACCAAAGCGGCGGGACGCCATGTCGTTGAAACCCAGAACCGACAGCCAGTAGGCCTCGGAGTTCCTCAGCATCAGGACAAGGGGATGGTCACGCTCCAAAACCCTGGCCCCGAGCCGCGCGGCATCGCCCGCCACGCGCCGACACCGATCATAGGATCCCAGCGCACAATGCCAGTCAACACACAGTTTGGCCGCTTCGAGACGCAGCTCAATCGACACCTCCTCGTCCTCGTACACCCCAGTCGCATGTTCCAGGGCTCGCTCCATCGAGCCGCCAGCGGCGCTACTCAATGCATCAGCCAGGCAAGCACGAGCTCGGGCGTCGGGTGAGCCAGGGGTGGATGAGGCCAGGCCAAAGGCGTCGAGGGATACGATCGGACCATGAATCGTTGCAGTGGACATCGTCGTCACCTTTCATCGTTGAGAGTTCATCTGCGAACACATCCAGAATGAAACAGACAACCATGCACTGTCACGCAGAGAGATAACCCCTGTGGATAACCTGGCCGCTTGCAGAACCCCTGTGGATAAAAACGGATGGTTCCTCCCCTGCCGTATGCTGGTGCCATGAATTCATTCGTCAGGGGCCTGTTCAACTTCCTCATCAGCGTCATCTCCGGCGCCGCCGAGGAGTCGCAGTCGAACACCACCAAGCCGTCGCAGCACCAGTCGAACACCACAACGACACGCAAGCCGCGCTCGTCCTCATCGTCCAACGCGCGCTCCGGCTCGGCCCACCGCTACGAGGACCCGGCGACCTCGAATCGTCCCCAGACGTCCATCCGCGAGGCGAGCATCGCCGACGCGCTCGCCAATGCCTCGTACACGCCCGTCATGGATGGGGACGCCGACCCCGGTGAAGTCGTATGGACCTGGGTCCCCTATCAGGAGGACGCCTCCGTCGGTAAGGACCGCCCAGCCGTCGTCATCGGCGCGCAGGGCGACGGCGTGTATATCCTGCAGCTGACCAGCAAGGATCACACGCGCGACGCCGCCCAGGAGGCAGCCGCCGGACGCTACTGGTTCGACATCGGCTCAGGCGACTGGGATTCTAAGGGCCGCCCCTCCGAGGTGCGTCTCGACCGCGCCCTGTGGGTCAAGGCCACCGATGTGCGGCGCGAGGGCTCGATCCTGCCCAAGGCAACCTGGCAGCTCATCGTCGACGCACTCGAGGAGCACTACCGCACGCACGGAGAATAACTCCGCGACACGTGACCGACCTTACGAAGCCGGACAAGCGCCAGGAATATGACGAGAAGGCCCCTCCCTGGTATGATCGGTCGTTGGACTCCCGGCCTGGTCGGGCAGGGGGTCTGGTTAGGACCGTTTGCGGGTGTCCCCACGCCTAAGTCCCGGTCTTGACACAGCCCTCACCGACCCTGTCAGACATACATCAAGGAGAAATCCGACTGTGGCAAACATTAAGTCCCAGAAGAAGCGCATCCTCACCAACGAGAAGCGCCGCGTTCGTAACCAGTCCGTGAAGTCCGAGCTGAAGACCCTGGTCCGCCACACGCGCGAGGCCGTTGAGGCCGGCGACAAGGACAAGGCTCTCGCCGCTCTGCGCATCGCTTCGCGCAAGCTGGACGTCGCCGTCTCGAAGGGCGTCATCCACAAGAACCAGGCCGCGAACCGCAAGTCCAAGCTTGCTCGTCGCGTCGCCTCGATCGCTGACTGATCAAACGCACGTTTGACATGAAGCGGGTCGCCCAATGGGCGGCCCGCTTTCGTATACCCACTCCCCCGTGCTTGTGCGTGGTCGAGGCATGCCCCCGATCGTGTCCGCACTCCGGCACATCACGCACATAGCTGAGCCCCGACCTCGTCGAAATGAACTGCCTCCCGTTTCTTGGACATCGAAATTGAAGTCCAGGGAATGGGAGGCTTTTCGTGTCTGTGAATCTGGGG
>NZ_JASONN010000127.1:0-344 GCF_030217285.1 Pauljensenia sp. UMB3104
TACCGGCCGGGGTGAGCAGCTTGACGGTCTTGTCAGCCGGGATTTGGCTCGTAGAGCCGTCGGGGAAGGTGACGGTCACGGTACCGTCCTTACCAACTGTCACCTGGGTGTTCTCCGGGAGATCCGGGTTGGCCTTCTTGACCTTATCCTTCACCTGGTCCTGTTCCTCGGGGGTGAGGTTGTTCGGGTCGACGACGCCGGTGATTTCGGGGTCGTTGATCTTGATCTTCTCGTTGTTCTTGAGCTTGCGGACGGTCTTGTCCGGAGTGAAGGTGGTTGAGGATCCATCCTTGTAGGTCACCGTTGCCGTGCCGTTATCGGAAACAGTAATCTCGGCGTCCTTG
>NZ_JASONN010000128.1:0-339 GCF_030217285.1 Pauljensenia sp. UMB3104
TCAACGCCTAGTACACCGAGGTTAAAGACAGCCATGAAGCTCCCACTCACAGCCCTCGTGCCGCTGCTTGCGGTCGCTGCGCTCGCCGCCGCCTGCAACCCCTTCACACCCAGGAACACGCCGACAGCTAATCCGACTCCCTACACGCAAGACCCCCGCTTCGCCGAGTTCAAGTATGAGACCGATGACAAGCTGGAGGTGCAGGAGCGTGTCGACTCGTTCAACGAGCGCATACCCAAACTGGGAGCGACCGACGGCCACGTCCTCGTAGCCCATTTCCGGGATGGTGCCTCCTGGCAGCCGACGCCGGATCGCCAATTCTGGCTGACCGGTGTCGCC
>NZ_JASONN010000129.1:0-337 GCF_030217285.1 Pauljensenia sp. UMB3104
GTTGCTGCTTGCCTCTGTCATTTCAACCAATTCTATTGCTGAAATGATTATTTCTGCGGTTCTGACAGTTACCATTATCCCAGCACTTGAAAAAGTTAGAAAATAATCACGTGAAAACGTGATTTTTTTATGAGATAAATTGTAAAATATAGTGCAACAAAAAAACTCATAGCGTTTCATTGGTGTAAACTGTAAGCAACCACACAAACAGAACCCGAGGAAAAACTATGAGCTACTTCCATCTTACCATAACTGACCGAATAAAGATAGAAACCTACTTGGAATTAGGTTTGAAACCTTGCCAAATTGCAAGTAAACTTGGCGTCCATAAGTCTAC
>NZ_JASONN010000130.1:0-337 GCF_030217285.1 Pauljensenia sp. UMB3104
AGCAGATCCTCAGCCTGCTTGCCGTCAAGAGTTGAATCAACGAGGTCAACGAGCACCAGGTGCACATCGGTGCCGCCGGTGACCAGCTTGATGCCGACCTTCTTCGCATCGTCGCGTCCCAGACGCTCTGCAAGTTTCTGCGCGCCAGCAAGAGTTCTGACCTGGCGGTCCTTGAACTCCGGGGTCTGAGCCACTTTCATTGCTACGGCCTTGGCAGCCACCACATGCATCAGCGGGCCACCCTGCTGACCTGGGAACACAGCAGAATTCAGCTTCTTGCCCCACTGCTCGCCGCGCGCGGACAAGATCATGCCGGAGCGGGGACCCCCCAGTGTCT
>NZ_JASONN010000131.1:0-337 GCF_030217285.1 Pauljensenia sp. UMB3104
AGTTGAAGAAAAAGAATTTTTTATGCGGGAGGCTTTGAAAGAAGCAAAAATTGCACTGGCTAACGATGAAATTCCAATAGGTTGTGTTATTGTCAAGGACGGAGAAATTATCGGTCGTGGGCATAATGCGCGTGAGGAGCTGCAGCGAGCTGTCATGCATGCTGAGGTGATGGCGATTGAAAAGGCAAACGCTCATGAAAAAAGCTGGCGCTTGTTAGACACGACTCTTTTTGTCACCATTGAGCCTTGTGTCATGTGTAGCGGTGCTATTGGTCTAGCTCGCATTCCGCAGGTTATTTACGGAGCAAAAAATCAAAAATTTGGTGCTGCCGGTAGC
>NZ_JASONN010000132.1:0-335 GCF_030217285.1 Pauljensenia sp. UMB3104
GCAGTACATTTCCGAATCCTGGAACGCAATCTACGACACCCTGGCTGAGCTTTCACAGCTGGGCGAGGACGGCGACCTGGCATGAGCGAAAACAAGAAAAGCAAGCCCACTCTGCCTAGGGAGCCGGGCATATACCCGGGCATCCCTAACTCGGATTACCACGCCGACCAGGACAGCCTGTCGTCATCGGGAGCGAAAACCCTGGCTAAACCCGGTGGGGCGGCCCGCTTCCACTACGAACAAACCCACCCGAAAGCAGACTCGGAGGCCCTCCTTTTTGGTACTGCCGCCCATGCTTTCATCCTCGAGGGCGTAAAACCGGCCGTGTTCAAGGG
>NZ_JASONN010000133.1:0-335 GCF_030217285.1 Pauljensenia sp. UMB3104
TCACCTCTTTTTTATTTTTAGAGAAAAACAAGAGCGGACTTGCTAACGCAAGCCCGCACTACATGATAGTATTTCATCTCTGAAACTTAATCCGTAGAGCCAGACAACGTTAGTCGCAAGGCGAGAAGTTCTCACTTCTGCTTTTCTCAACTTTTATATAATACCAAGTTTTGGATTATTTGTCAAGGATTTTTTTAGCTTTGAATGTGGTAAACTTTTGTAGAAAAAACAATATTTAAGTTAAAGGAGAGTTGATTTTTAGCAAATTTTTTAAAAAAAGACTGAACAATTACTTGCTCAGCCCTTGACAATGATTTAATTATCCTTTATCATAG
>NZ_JASONN010000134.1:0-333 GCF_030217285.1 Pauljensenia sp. UMB3104
GAGGCCGGAAACCTGCCTCCTTCGGCGAATGGCGACCTCTTCCAGGCACACCCCGGCGAGACCGTCACCCTTGATCCCCTCAAGAATGACACCGACCCCAACGGCGATCCGCTGAGCCTCGCCGCCGTCTCGGGTGCCCCGGCGGGCGCGACGATCTCGCCGGACCTGGACCGTGGCACGATTGACTTCCGCGCGACCGCGGCGGGTTCCTACTCCTTCGCCTACACCGTCTCCGACGGCATCGCGACGACGCTGGGCATCATCCGCGTCGAGGTCGTGGCCGCGTCCACGCTGCCCCCGGTCGCCGAGAACGACACGGCCGTGCTGCCTCAG
>NZ_JASONN010000135.1:0-333 GCF_030217285.1 Pauljensenia sp. UMB3104
TGATACCCATAAGCAAGTGCATGTGTTTCGGCATTATTTTCAATTCTTAAAAGAAAAATTAAGTGAAATGAGGTAAATATTATGAGAAAAACATTGTTTGGAGTGGGGCTTTTGGTATTGGCAGGTTGGGTGCTACTACAAGGAAATTTTGGTATTCCAGTTATGGATTTCAATTTTTGGCCCATTCTCGTGGTGCTGGGCTTCGCTTACTTTGCGATTGAAAATTTTTGGAGAGGAAATTTATCTGGTGGGGTTATTTTAGCCATTATTTCCTTAATCGTTGCAAATAGTAGCTATCACTTTTTGCCAATCTCATCTGGAACGATTTTTTTA
>NZ_JASONN010000136.1:0-332 GCF_030217285.1 Pauljensenia sp. UMB3104
TGGCAATACCCCCTCGGGCTGGGATTGCTCCGGTTTCACCCGCTATGTGTACGGGCACTTCGGCTACTCCCTGCCGCGTACCTCCGGGGCGCAGCGCTCGGCCGGCTACGAGATTTCCCCCTCGCAAGCCCAACCCGGTGACCTGCTGTGGTGGCCCGGGCACGTGGGCATCTACACCGGCAACGGCATGCATATCGCCGCGACCAACCCCGAAGGTGGTACCCGCGAAGGTCCGATTTGGGGGAGCCCCACCTACGTGCGGATTATCGACTAGATGCGCTCGGGTGGCGCGGCGTGCTGCTGGGCGCGCCGCGCGCGAGCGTAAAGAAAAG
>NZ_JASONN010000013.1:0-66635 GCF_030217285.1 Pauljensenia sp. UMB3104
AACCCACACTCCAACTCAGCGCATAACCCACCCCGAAGGACACAAAACGATTACACCACTCCACAGGACTTGACCGAGAGTGGGGATGAGTCCAACTAGGAATCGGCAAGCGAGTTGAGCATAAAAAAGCTCCTGAACGTAGTTAACGTAGTTCAGGAGTAGAGGTGGCGAGAGGAGATCTTGGTACATGGGGTCTTTACAGCCTGAAGCTGAAGGCAGTCCCGCACCCGAAGTCGCCGAAGCGGCTTCCTTTGAACGGCTGTTACCAGACGTCCGACGCATCCTCTCGCTAGGCCGATATTAGCCTTAAAGCCAAGTTTCGGTCAAGAAAGACATGTAAACAACGCTCTCCTGCTGACACTGGTTTGATCGAAGTTTTTTCCTGTGAGCAGGGATGAGGTGTTCTCGAAACAGTGATAAGGCGCGTACGAGGGTGGCAGCCAGTCCACCTGGGAGTGATCCCCGGGCAGGTGAGCCACCCTCGTCGTCGATACAGACCGCTTGAACGACGAAGGTGGCCGCGCGCTCATTGCTCTCGGCATCCTCGAGGCCGTCGAAGCCTGCATCCGCGTCTCCGAGATGGTCGAACGCCTCGACGGCACCTACATCCACGACGACGACTGGGACTCGGTCGAGCCCTGATGCGTTTCGGTCGTCCCGAGCGAGGGGTATGAGGGCGGTCGTGGCGTGCCCGGATGGACCGAGAGGGCCGCGCAAAAGTTCGTCGAAAACTGATCATCCAAACGCACCCGCGAGAACCCGAGGCCTGTTACGCTAGTCACTGTTTCTTCCGGGTGCTTTCTCCTGTTGAAACGTTCTGTGTAAACGGACGCGCCCACGCGACCGCTCGCCGCCGGTTTCTCTCACACTTTCCCGGCAATGACGAGCCCCGCGTGGGCGCGTTCGCACATGACTTCGCCCCGACCTCGTCGATATGTACGAGGCCGGGGCGTGGCGTGTCCGATGCGTGCCCTCACGCGGAGGGTGGGTGGTCAGGCCTGGCGTCGGCGAGCGGCCACCGCCAGCGCACCCAACAGGCCCAGCATGCCGGCGCCAGCGAGGATGCCCACCATGTCGGCACCCGTGCGAGCCAGCTGCTTCGGCGCGGGAGTCGAAGGAGTGGGAGTCGAAGGAGCGGGAGGCGTAGCCGGGGGTGTGGACGAGCTCGGCGTCGAGGGGGTCGACGGTGTCGGCGTGGCCGAAGGAGTGGGGGTGGTTGACGGGGTCGGCGTCACCGAAGGAGTAGGCGTCACTGACGGCGTGGGCGTGGAAGACGGCGTCGGTGTCGCAGTCGGAGACGGTGTCTTGGATGGGGTCGGGCTCGGAGACGGGGCGGGAGTCGTGGAAGGCGTCGGCTCCGGCGTTACCGAAGGAGTAGGTGTCGGCGTCACCGAAGGCGTCGGCGTCGGATTCGCGTCGCCGTTCGCGTTCCCCGAGCCGTCCGAGTGAATGTCCACGCCTCCCGTGTACAACTTTGCGTTGATGGTCGCGTTGTTGTGGAAAGTAGCGCCATTCCGCACGGTCGCCATGTTGTTGATCGTGGCCTCGTACTGCAGGACGTAGGTGCCGTTGTTCGTCAGGCGTGGGAACGAGGCGGTGAACCCGGTGCCGTCGGCGTTGGCCTCCATCGTGAAGGTGCCGTCGCCGATCCTCGTACCGGCCTTGAGGGCGGGCGCCTGATCGGCCGTGTACTCGGCGTTGTCGTTGTAGTAGAACAGCTTCTCCGACCCGGGCACCAGCGAATAACCGCCGGAGCTCATGTCGAAGGCGTCGACGATCTCGACCTCGCTCGCGCCCTCGGGCAGCTCGGAGCCCTTGATATCGATCTCCCAGATGATGGTTCTGGAGTCGCCCTCCTTGGGGATGCCCCACTTCTGGGTGTGGCGCAGGATGCGTTCGGACGAGGCTGCGATCGATCCGCCGGGCAGGTCCACGATCACCGCGGTGCCGTTCACCGGGAAGGAGATGGTCGACGAGGTCGTGGCGTGCACCGCCTTCGTGCGCACAGTGCCGTGGCCGATGATGTTGTGGTGGTCCTTCGCGTACTCGCCGAAGGTGCAGGTCATGGTCACGCCCTCGCCCGCGGGGACGGAGCAGTCGACGACCGGAACTTTCTCGTCGTTGAGCATGCTGAAGGTCAGCGTCGAGCTGCCCGAGTCCGAGATGATCGCGAGCTCGGGCGGGATCTGAATGCTGAACGTGTCACCCGGCGCGACCTGCTTGCCGGTCGTGTCGATGTCGAAGCTCATCGTCATGACGTGAATGCCGACGGTGGGAGCGGTGGTTTCCTTGTCCTCGCGCGTCAGGGAAATGTTGCTGACGACGCCGACCGAGGTGGCGTACGTGGGGGCGATCGCGATGAATGCCGCAAGTAGCCCGG
Organism: Pauljensenia sp. UMB3104; assembly: GCF_030217285.1. Lineage (NCBI taxonomy): Bacteria > Bacillati > Actinomycetota > Actinomycetes > Actinomycetales > Actinomycetaceae > Pauljensenia > Pauljensenia sp. UMB3104. Next base: position 2,381 of record NZ_JASONN010000013.1, read on the forward strand.
CGACGATCATCCCGACAACGAGAGGGAAAAAGTGCCCGATACTGCGTGGGTGCACGTGAGTCTCCATTCGTTATGGATGGGGGACGAGGCCGTGTCTGCGGTCTCGGGGTGCCCTCCCATCCGCTTTGGTTTGCAAGTAATGCTGCTTCTTGGAAGGGTACGCTTGTCCTTAATAGTCTGTGCGTTTAATTGCGCCTATTTGTCTATGTCGTGGCGACATTGTGTTAGTCGTCTGCCATTTCGATGGATTTTAGACCGGCCGGTCACGCGACTCGCTGCCGGGCATTCCGGTTATTCGGTAATTAATTGGCCGGCGTTACTATCTCTTGTCGCCCAGTTGTGTTAGTGGTGAAGCTCATACGAGGTGCTCCGCCCTGGGGTTCGCGCTCTCATGTTGTGTGATCTGAAAATGATCGCGCGGCGGCGGTTGGGGGTTTTGCACTACACGAAGCCTTCTGGCGGCGTGTCGCCGGCGTGTCGGACCCCCGTGTAGTGCAATTCCCCCGTTTGGTGGCTGTGGGGTCGCGCCATAGGGCTGCGGGGTCTCGGAGTCTCGGGTCTCCAGAAATTTCGCACGTAATTCCCTCGACGGTGTTCCAAGCTTTGAAGGAAGATCATTGGGATTGCAACGTTTTCTGGTGTCCTTGAAAAATGACCGTTGGAAATTACGTGCGAAATTTGTCTGGCGGAGCGTGTTCGTCGCGCGTGTGGAGCTGTCGGATGGGCATTCATGCAAGCATCCCGCCGCGGGCAAAACAAAAGCCCCGAAGCGCATGCTTCGGGGACTTGCTGGTGGCTCCGACCGGCGTCGATCCGGTGACCTTTCGATTTTCAGTCGAACGCTCTACCAACTGAGCTACAGAGCCAAGACCTGAACCAAAAGGTCTGGTCGGCGACCCCGACGGGACTTGAACCCGCGACCTCCGCCGTGACAGGGCGGCGCGCTAACCAACTGCGCTACGGGGCCTTACAACAGGTAAGACCTATTGAATTGTTCCAGTCACGATAGCGACCGGTGGTACCCCCAACGGGATTCGAACCCGTGTCGCCGCCGTGAAAGGGCGGTGTCCTAGGCCGCTAGACGATGGGGGCCTGCTTGGCCGTCGAACTGGCGTCCGAAGACGGGAGATAGTTTAGGCAGAACGCACGCGGCACGTCAAAACGAAATCAAGTGACAGCTGACACATTACCGGAAAACGTTGCAATTGTGCGGAATTCACAGGATTTCATCAGCTAGGCGACCTACCCTTGATGCATGACTATGACACCAGCACTCGGTGCCCTCGCCCAGGCCTCGGACGCCCTCACGCGGGCGATTACCGACCCTCAATCCGGGGCGGAGGCCGCCGTCGCCACGACCATTGACTTCACCCTCCTGATCCTCGGCCCAATCGTCGGCGCCTTCGTGGGTGTCGTCATCTCGGTCGTCATGTCCGTGCTCCTGCGAAAGGCTTTCGCGAAGGCTGCCACGGCCTCGTCGATCCTGGCGCGCGTGCGCCGCCCGGGCCACTTCACCTTCGCGGCGTGGGGAGCATGGGCGGGGCTCGGCATCGCGCTGGTCAACCCGAATCTATCCGACTGGAACGGCACGTCGATCACGACGTTCCTCATGCACGTGCTCCTCATCGTTGCCCTCGCGTGCCTGACGTGGATGGCCTACGCCGCCGCCTGGGTGTTCGAGGACGCCGCCAAAGCCCGCCAGGATTCTGACCAGGGGCGTTCGCGCCGTTTCGAGACGCAGGCGCAAGTGCTGCGCCGCTTCACCCAAGGGATCGTCGTCGTCGTCGGCGTGGTCGCCATCATCGGCACGTTCGAGGTCGCCCGCCAGGCTATGACGACCGTGCTGGCCTCCGCCGGCGTCCTCTCGGTCATCGCCGGTCTCGCCGCCCAGCAGACTCTCGGTAACGTGTTCGCCGGCCTGCAGCTGGCCTTCACCGACGCGATCCGCGTGGGTGACGTCGTCGTCGCCGGCGACAAGCATGAGACGGGTTCCGTCGAGGAAATCACACTCTCCTACGTGGTCGTGCGCATCTGGGATGAGCGCCGCCTCATCATTCCGTGCCGCTACTTCACGCAGACGCCCTTCGAGAACTGGACGCGTCGCGCCGCAGCCCAGCTCGGCACTGTTGAGCTCAAGCTCGACTGGTCCGCGCCCATGACCCTCATCCGCACCAAGGTTGAGCAGCTCCTGACCTCCACGGACCTGTGGGACGGGCGCACGTGGGGTGTGCAGATCACCGACTCGGACGAGTACACGGTGACCGTGCGTGTTCTCGTCTCCGCGAAGAACTCCGGACACCTGTCCGACCTGCGCGCGTACCTGCGCGAGCAGCTCATCTCCTGGATCGTCACGGAAGAGCCGTGGGCGCGCCCCGCCCAGCGCATCGAGCCCCGCGAGACCGTGACCGTCGAAAAGGACATGAGCCGCGAACGCATCGCGCGCCTGGCCGCTGAGCTTGCCGGAATCTCCGGCACGAACGAGGCCGTGGCCGCCACGGGTGTGTCGCCCGCCCACCCCGTCGCGGGGGAGCGCACCGCCGCAGGTAGTGCGACGGGAGGCGCCGCGTCCACCGCTGGCGCCATGCCTGCGGGCGTTTCGCCCAAGGATCCCGCCCACGCTGCGCGCATGGTCGCTGCCCGCCGCAAGGCCAAGCGCGCCCGCCGCCGCGCGATGGCGGACCGCCAGCGCGAACTCGCCGAGGGCGGACCCGCCGCTTCGCGCGACGAAACCCAGGTGATCTCCAAGGCCGCGCTGCGCAAGATCATCGAGGCCGCCGGTAACGCGAACCCACAGCTCACGCAGACCCTCACCGCGACCTCCATCGGGCGAGGAGAGCGCTTCTTCTCGGGATCCGCCGACGCCGATGAGCGCGCCGCCGCCCTCGAGGGACCCGGCGAAGAGGCCTACGCCGAGCGCGAGGCCGAGGCTCGTCGCGCCCAGGAACGCCGCGAAGGCTACAAGAACCGCAGCTCAGACACCCTGGATCCCGAGGCGACCCTTGCCTTGGCGGCCGTCGGCGTCGAGCCCGTCGTTCCCGAGAATGGAGAGGCCCAGCCGGGTCAGGACACCGCGGACGCCGCCGGTGACGCTACCGGTTCCGGCGAGGCTCAGGGGGCTGTCGCGTCCCCAGGGTCCGCCGCGTCTGTCGCATCCGTCGCGTCCGCTGCGAACAGTGCGACGCCCGGACAAATCACCGAGGCTAATGCCGCCGCTGAGAAGGCCGGTGCCCCCGCGCCCGCCGACGCCGTAGCTGCCGACTCCGAAGCTGGGGCTTCCGAGGGTGGTGAACCCGAGGCTAACGAGCCCGCTCCCGAAACCGAGGCCCCCTCCGAGGTGCCTGCGGTTGACGAGGTCTCCGAGCAGAGCGCCGTGAACGCCGACACGGCCGCTACTGAGTCTGCCGCCGAGGCGGGTGCACCCGACGCTGGCGCATCTGACGCTGGCGCATCCGCTGATTCGGGCGACTCGCACGCCGCGGACACTCAGACCGCCGACGCGCAGGAGGACAGCGCCCTCGCCGAGGACGCCGAGCGTGAGGGTGCACCCGCTCCCGGCACCCCCGAAGAAACGGGCGGCGAGGAGGAGGCCCAGGCCTCGTCGGACGGTGAAATGTCGCCGGACGAACAGGAAACCACGCCGATCCCCGCGCGTGAAACATCCGTGAAACATCCCGTGCAGGTGCCCCCGCCTGTGCGCACCGGCCGACCTGTCATGACTGACACGGTCCAGGCGGTCGCGCCCGCGCTCGTGCCGCCGCCCGAGCCGACCCCCGCTGAGATGGCGGCGTCGCTCGCCGACGAGGAAACCCCCGACGAGCCGACCGTCCACCCCGGCTGGTACGCGGTCGCTGAAGAGGCGCGCCTCGACGCGGAAACCCGCCCCACGCCCACGGTGAAGCCCGCGCGCGTGTCCATCATGGACTTCTTCCCCGCCGTCGCCCCCACGGGCGCCGAGGCCGATGTCCTGCGCGCCGTCACCGGCCAGATCCCGGTCGTCGAACGTCTCGAGCAGGAGTCCGATGAGGGTGAGTCCGCCGCGACTGCGACGGACGACGAGTCCGCGACCCCCGAGGCCGGAGTGTCGGAGAACGACGCCGAAGTGTCGGAGAATGAGGCTGTGGGTCAGGCCGCGGATGAATCTGCCGCCACCGACGAGCCCGCCGCCACCGACGAGCCCGCCGCCCAGGCGGAGGGTCAGGAGAACGCGGAGCAGTCGGATGATGCGGAAAGCATCGAGGAGTCGGACGCCGACGAGGCGGCCGATGACGTTGACGCGTCGACGGATGACACAGAGGCGGACGATGCTGAGGCTTTCGAAGCCCCTGAATCTGACGACGTCGAGTCAACCACCGTCATGGATCCCGTGGAGGCCGCCGAGGCCGGAGCCCTCGACTCCGACGCGACGCAGGTCCTGCCCGCGGTCGACGAGCCCGTGGACGAGACTCTCGTGATGCCGGTGGCGGCCATCGCCGAGCCTGCTTCCGAGGTCGAGCCCGCTTCGCAGACCGAGGACGCCGCAGCGGAAGAGGAAGCCCCGGCACAGAAGGAGACCGCCAAGAAGGCGGCCTCCACCAAGGCTGGCGCGAAGAAGGCTCCCGCGAAAAAGGCTGCCACGAAGAAAGCGACGACCGCGAAAAAGGGCGCCAAAAAGTCCTCCACGACGGCTAAGAAAACCGTGAGCGGCGACAACGCCGCAGCCGGTGAGGGAGGCGACGCGACCCCCGCCAAGGCCGCGAAGGCTCCCGCCAAGAAGGCTCCTGCGAAGAAGGCCGCCGCCAAGAAGGGCGTCGCCAAGAAAGCAGCTCCCAAGAAGGCGGCCGCGAAGAAGGCCTCAGGCGCTGGGCCCGCCACCGATGAGTGATGGGGACAGGTGAACGGGCCACGGCCTCGTGACTGAGGTCGGCGCGAGGAAAGCGGACCGCCCGCACCCACGCACATGTGTGCACGGGTGCGGGCGGTCCGCGACAATAGGGGCATGAACGCTCCCGATCCCACCGCCCGCGGGTCCGGGGCGGTGAGCGCAGACTGAGCCCCTGCCTCGTCGATGGAGGAGCGCGAGGAGAGCGGCCGCACGCGTGCGAGGGCGCGGGTCGCGCGGGACAATAGACGGTATGAACGCAACTGATCCCGCTGCCCGCACCGACGCCGAGTGGAAGAAGCTCCTGAGCCCCATGCGCTACCACGTGCTGCGCGAGGCCGGCACCGAGCGCCCCTTCACGGGCGAGCTCCTCGACGAGGCGCGCGTCGGCACGTACTCGTGCGCGGCCTGCGGATCCGCTCTCTTCGACTCCGACGCGAAGTTCGACTCCTCCTGCGGGTGGCCCTCCTTCTTCCAGGCCCACGACGGCGCGACCGTCGAGAGCGTCGACACCAGCCACGGCATGATCCGCACCGAAGTGCGCTGCGCGACGTGCGGCTCCCACCTCGGCCACGTCTTCCCCGACGCGCCCGACCAGCCCACCGGCATGCGCTACTGCATGAACTCGGCGGCCCTCACCTTCGCGCCCGCGAAGTGAACGCGCGCACTCAGTGAACGCACCCGCCCAGCGCCCCGTCACCGACCGCATCCCACCCCAGCTCTACATCGTCGGCTCCGGCCTCATCCAGTACGTGGGCGCGGCGCTCGCGGTCATCGCCTTCGCGTCCGTCGAACCCGCCTCCGTCGCCTGGTGGCGCGTCCTGACCGGCGCGGTCGTCCTCCTCGCGTGGAAGCGCCCGTGGCGCGGCGGCCTCACGCGCTCTGACCTGGCGATTTCCGCGCTCTTCGGCATCATCATCCTGACGATGAACTCCTCGTTCTACGAGTCCATCGCGCGCATTCCCCTGGGGACTGCCGTGTCCATCGAGTTCATCGGCCCGGTCGCCGTCGCCGTTCTCCGAGGCCGTGGCTGGCGTCCGCGCATCGCCGCAGTCCTCGCGTTCGCGGGGGTGGCGTGCATCGGCGGTCTCGCCCTCGACCTGAGCGTGGCGAGCGTGCGCGTCGGCGTCGCCTGGATCCTCCTCGCGGCCCTCGCCTGGTCGGCCTACATCGTCGTCGGGCAGAAGGCCTCGACCACGCGCGACGGGGTGACGAACCTGGCGCTCGGCTGCGCGTGGGGCACCCTGTTTTTTGCGCCTTTCCTCGGTCCGGGTGCGATGGCGGCCACGGCCTCGTGGAAGCTGATCGCCATCGTCATCGGCGTGGGCCTGCTGTCCACCGCGATTCCCTACACCTTCGAGGCGCTCGCGATGCGGCGCCTGGCGGCGTCGACCTTCGCGCTGTTCGCCGCGATCCTGCCGGCCACGTCGGCGCTGGTTGGAGCCGTCATGCTGCGCCAGATCCCCGGCGTCTTCGAGCTGATCGGCCTAGTCCTGGTGTCGGTCGCGGTGTGGCTAGCCTCGCGCGACTAAGGGCCCTGCGAGGTACCGCCCCTCAGTCGAGGCTGAGGTGGCGCTGCGTGTGCTTGCCGCCGCGGGCGATCACCCAGAACGCGAACCACGCGCCCACCGAACCGACGATCATGACGAGCACCATCGGCACGGCGCTGTCACCGCCCGAGGTCGCCAGGGGAGCGGCGATACCGTTCGCGATCGACTGGAACACGCCCATGACGGACGAGGCCGTGCCCGCGTGCTCGCGCGCCTCGCTCATGGCCTGCGCGCCCGAGTTGCCGAAAATGAACGCGTTCGCCGTCATGACCAGCGCGAAGCCCACACACGTGAGAATCAGCGGCAGGTCGAGGAGGAATGTCGAGATTGCCAGCGTCACCACACCGGTTGCGGTGATCGTGAGGCCCGTGATGATGAGCGTGCGCGGCGTGAAGTGCGAGATCAGGCGCACGTTGACCAGCGCGAAACCGGTCGACAGCAGCGCGTTAAACGCGAACACCCACGCGAAAGCCATGGGGGACAGGCCCAGCGGGCCCTGCAGCACGTACGTGGCGTTCGAAATGTAGCCGAACATGCAGAAGCTCGAGAAGGCGTTGGTCAGCATGAAGCCCACGAAGGGGCGGATGCGCACGACCTGGACGAGGCCGGAGAAGAACCGCGGAATACCGCCGGGGTGGCGGCGATCCTCGGGCAGGGACTCAGGCACGACGAACCACGCGAGGGCCGCCATGAGCAGCGTGAAGGCGGCGAGCGCCCAGAAGACGACCCTCCACGTCGCGTGCGTGATGATGAACGCGCCGAGGACCGGGGCGAGCATCGGAGCGAAGCCGACGATCGCCTGGAGGAGACTCATCGCGCGAGCCAGCGTCTTGCCGTGCGCGACGTCGACGAGGATCGCGCGGCCCACCGAGGAGGCGACGCCGCCGCCAAGGCCCTGGAAGACTCGACCCACGAGGAGCACCCAGATGTTGGGCGTGAACACGCAGATCATGGAGCCGACGAGGGCGATGATGCCGCCCGCGATGATCGGGCGGCGGCGCCCGATCTGGTCCGAGATGGCGCCGCCCAGGACCTGGCCGGTCGCGTAGCCCACGAAGAAGGTCGTGAGCGTGAACCCGAGCATGGTCGAGTTCGTCGCCAGGTCCGCCGTGATCTGCGGGAACGCAGCCGAGTACATGTCGGTCGCCATCGGGGGCACGGCGTTCTGCACGGCCAGCGTGATCAGCAGGGCAACCGTGAGCGCCCCGCCGACGATGCCATCGCGCTTGTTCGTCTGATCAGTCGTCACCAGATGATTGTCCTCCCGCGCGAGTTTGCAATAGTCAAATCGGTTGATTTTTTGACGAATCTCGCACCTGGGGGGCGCTATCTGCGCCGACCTGCCACCGCTGGCGTCGTTCAATCGAGCGAACGTCGAGAGTGCGAGGCGCTCATGCCGTGGGAGGATGTGCGCGATGGTCGCGCAGTCGAGCGCACACGAGGCGCTCACGCCTCGCCCATGCTCACGCCTCGACCGTGTCTACTCCCCGTCCGTGCTCGCCTCCAGCGCATCCGCCGCGGCCTCGATCTCCTCGCGCGTCGGGCACGTCGCCCTGCCGGGCGTGGCCGTGGCGAGGGCGCGTGCGCACACCGCGAGCTGGATCGCCCGTTCGATGGGCAGGCCCCTGGCGAGGGACGCCGCGAAGACACCGGAAAATACGTGTCTGGCCTCGAGTGGGTCCTCGGCCCCGAAGGGCGGTGCCGGGCAGTGCGTCACCGTCGGCCAACTCAAGTCCTCTCCGCCGTAGTTAGGCCTGGAGAAGTGGGCCCCCTCCGGCCCCGAGGGAACGAGAGCGTGGCAATCGAAGAGCCTGGTGGCCTCGAAAGCTGCGCCGCGGAACGTGCGGCTGCCATCGAACGCGGTGCGGTCGCAGGTCATGCGAGTGCCTATCCCCGCGACCTCATCCTGGCCAATAACGAAGATGGTGTTGTCGAAGGGAATGCCGGAGGGCATCTCCCCTCGGTAGGACGTGTCGAGGACGAGGCGCACATGCTCGGGCAAGCGCAGGAGCGCCTCGCGAGCGGCATCATCGTTTCCCAGGTCCCCATAGTCGTATCCGTACGCGCCCGCAAACTCGCCGTCGTAGTAGAGCACGTCGGCCGGGCCCATCGTCTGGGTGAACTCAGCCCACGCACGGATTGGCACCGCGCACTTGTCTATCATCGCCCTGACGACGAGGCGTTGCCCCGCGTCGTCGGTGATCGTCACTCGGTAGCCGTTGTCTATTCCCGGGATGCGCGGCCCCGCGTTGATGATGCCCTCTCGTCGCAGGATTTCCTCGATGAGCGAGGCGTGGGGGCCTTCGCCGATCGGGCCGAGGGAGACGGCCTCGAGCCCCATGCGTCGAGCAGCGCGCAGGACCTCGATGCCTCCGATTAGCTCCATTCCCTCGTCGGCGGCCCACACATCCCCACCCGGCTCGGGGAAGGAAGACACATGTAGCGACTGGTTGAGCACGAGCTGGCCCATGTAGGCGACGCGCCCCACGGGAGCCTCTCCGCGCGCGGAACCGAGCGGAGTCGGAGGCGACACCTGCGTGAACAGTGTCCGTCGTGTCATTCGGGTGGAGTTGGGATCCTCGAACGGGGAAGGCGCGTTGGGCGACTCCCAGGCCGCCGTGGCACCCTCGTCGGACGCATCATCGTCGCGGGCTGCGTCATCCACGGGCGCGGGGCGGCGCGCGACGAGGCGCTCAGCGAGCGATGTCAGGTCGAGGTCGTTGACCTCCTCGACCTGCATCCACGAGCCGCGCCGCAATTCGTGATGCCCCTTCGCCTCGCCGCAGAGAGCGCCGACGATTGCGCTCATGAGGCTGGTGTCGCCTCCTATCCGCGTGATCCCGTAGCGCGAGAGCCAGTGCGCGAGGTACGTGCTCAGTCCGAAACACAGCGGGACCATGCGCGTGGGTTCCGGGGAGGAGCCGAATTGCTCGGTCAGGATCTGCGTGGGCGTCGTTGCCACCTGCATGGCGATGTTCATCGCCCGGCGGGTTGCCGCCACGACGTCTGGCTCCGGACTCCAGGTGCCGCGCGGTTTCAGGGACTCCACGAGGTGGAGGGCCTCCCACAGGCGGTTGTACCTCGTCGATAGCCTCTCCTGAGTCCCGTCCACCTGGAGGGAGACGCCCGCGGCGAGCAGAGCCGTCGCCTGGAACTCCTGCCGGGTGAGGCATTCCCCTCCGCACGCCTCCCATACAGCCTGCCCGAAGGCCTCGGGATCGGCCGTCGAGGTTGCGATGCCAACGGGAATGGCACGCACAAGCTGACGCCATCCCATCGGTGCAGTGTCCGCGCGCTCCCGGATGGTCGCCCCCGCCTCGTCACCGAGAAGAGTCGAGGCCGCCGCCAGGATCTCGCGCGTCACCTCCGTGATCGTTCCCTCGGGAACGCCGGGCTTGGTGGGGTGGACGACGTCACGATCCCACCATGTCGGCGGCGGGCCGTAGGTGCTCTCGATCTCGTCGGGGGCCATGCCGCGGGTGGGCAACCCGGCCGCGTCACCGATCGCGCAGGCCAACAGCACCGCGTGGGCACGCTCAGAGCGTGTGTCCATGTTGCATTCTCCTATTCCGCAGCCGCATCCGCGGTGAGCGCGTCGGCGGCGGCCTCGATCTGGCTGCGCGTCGGGCACGAGGCCGGTCCGACGGCCGTCGTGGACAGTGCGCCCGCGCAGTTGGCCAGCAGGAGCGCCCTCCCCATGGGGATACCATGCGCGAGGGAGGCCGCCAGGACACCGGAGTGTGCGTCCCCCGCGCCGTTCGTGTCGATCGCCTCGACGTGAGGCGTCGGGATGTGGGCCGCATCCTCATTGCTGGCATTCGGCGCTGTCCCGGCGGGGCGCACAAAGTATGCCCCCGCCGCTCCCGCGCGCACGAGGACGGGACGGCCCAGCAGGCCGAGCATCGCGCGCGCCGCTTCGTGAGGCTCACGGCACCGGTCGCAGACGCTCGAATCCCCTCTCTGTTGACCAATCTCCTGAGCCTCCCTGTGGTTCATCGACACGATGACGCCGTCGGAGGGGAGAGCGGACGGGATCCCGATGACTGGGGAGACGTCCAAGACGACGCGCACGCCCTCGGGCAGGACGCGCAGCGCCGCCTCCGCAGCCTCTCGGTTCGCGGGGTGGTCCATCAGGTATCCATCGATGTAGAGGACGTCCCCCGGGCTCATCGTGCGCACGAAGTCCGCCCATGCGCTCGCGGGCGCCATCGTCTCGGCTCCCTTGGTGGAGATGAAGGTGCGCTCGCCCGTGCGGTCCGTGAACGCGATGCAGAACCCGTTGTCAATGCCCGCGATGCGAGGCCCGAGGTCAGTGATCCCCTCGCGCTCAAGCGCCGCTTGGATGAGCGAGGAGTAGGGGCCTTCACCGATTGGGCTGAGGGAGACGGCCTCGGCCCCCATGCGCCGCGCCGCCACGAGGGCATTGAAGCCACCGCCCACGTGCATTCCCTCGTCGATGGCCCACACGTCGCCACCGGGCGAGGGCAGAGCCTCGCCGCGCACGGCGAGGTCCACGAGGATCTGGCCCATGAGGACCACGCGTCCCGTGTGATCGTTACCGTCGGTGCCACCGTGACGGCTGGGGGTCGGTGGTTCCGTTGGCGGCACTGAATGGGTGGTGTCAGAGAGCGGAATCATGCTGTTTTCTTCCTAGTTGGACGCAGCATCATCGGAGACGTACACCCGCCGTTCGACGAGGCGCTCGGCCAGGGGAGCCACGCGCGGGCGAGAAACCCTCTCGATTGTATCGAGGTCGTTGGGAGAGAACATCGTGATGCCGCAAATCGCCCCTTGAACGGCGCTGGAAATCGCCGCGATTAAACTTGTCTCCCCGCCGAGGATAGCGGCGCTGACAGCGGCGAAGCGTGATTCGCTCTTGTGAACGAGTGCGAAGGCAGCAGGAACTGCCTGTGTCGGATCCGCGGACGTGCCGGTCGAGTCGCGCAGGCGCTCGAGGGCATCGCTCCGGTAGTTGGCGACGATGTCGAGCGCCTTGCGCGCAGCTTGCAACACGTCAGGCTCGCTATTCGAGGAGCCTCGCGGGGGAAGAGCCGCCACGTAGTTGATCGCTTCTTGCAGGAAAGAAGCGATTCCACTGGCCCTGTAGTTTTTCTTGTCAATGCCCAAGGAGATTGCCGCGGCGACGAGAGCGGCCGCCTGGAACTCCTGCCGGGTGAGGTTCTCGTTTCCGCAGGCCTGCCACACGGCCTCCGCGAAGGCCTCGGGATCTGTCGTCACGGTCGTGATGCCCACCGGAATAGCGCGCAGAGCGTAGCGAGAACCCGCCAGCTCATCACCCGCACGGTCCTCGGCCTCGCCCCTGAGAGGGGAGATGCCTTCCGAGAGTAGCGCCGATGATGACGCGAGAACCTCGCTCGTGACAGCAGTGAGTGTTCCCGCGGGTGCTGCCGGCATCGTGGGGTGTGAGGTGGGCGCATCCTTCAGAGAGGAAGACCGATGGTAGAGCTCCTGAACCTGCTCCGTCGGCATACCCTTAGCGGGCATGCCGATTGCATCGCCGAACACGACTCCCGCCAGCGCCCCGAAGGCACGGGCACGGCGCTCCAGCTCAACATCGTCTCGCTCTGGCAGGGTGCGAGCCGCGGCCTCGATCTGTTCGCGCGTGGGACACGAGGCCGGACCGGGCATCGTCGAGGCCAAGGCCCCCGCGCAGTTCGCAAGGACGATGCTCTGCTCGATGGCGTTCCCCTCAGCGAGGGCGGCCGCGAGGGCTCCTGTCCAGACGCTGTAAGACCCGTCGTGGTCGGTGGACACGACGGTGGGGGCCTGGAAACGGGTCCGCGGCTCGCTCGCCTCGCCCGTCGCGTGGCGCGGTCGAGCGAGGAAGGACTCGTACGTCATCGTGCTGATGAGCGCGGAACGATGGAAGAGAGACAGGATGAAGCTCGCGGCGTGAGCAGGGACGCGGGAGGCGTCGTAGGCGGTGCGATCGGACATGAATCGCTCACCCAAACGCTGTACCGACCCCTGGTCCAGCACCGTCAGTACGCTATCGTTGCGAACATTACGCGGACCGATGAATGCTCCCGACATGTCTTGGATCACTCGTACGTGCTGGGGGAGGTGAGACAGCGCGTGCTCGGCCGCCGCTAGAACAGCTGGATTGGTTTCGATTCCCGCGTCGATGTAGAGCACGTCGGAGGGGCCCAAAGTGCGGATGACCTCGTCCCATCCGTCCCGTGGCATGCCCGTGATTGTTTCTGTTTCGCCTGGTCCGAACTTTCTGGTGATAGGCGACATGAACCCGCTATCGCCCCCGGTCACCTGTGGTCCGACATTCACGATCCCTTCGCGTGCCAGTGCATCGGTGATGACTGAGGAGCGCGGGCCCTGCCCGATCGGGCTCAGAGAGATGACCTCGACCCCCATGGCGCGCGCCGCCCGCATGACCGTGAAGGGGAGGGAAAGATAGACGCCCTTTCGGGTGGTCCACTCGTTCCCGGCGGGAATGGGGTCCTCCTCGGAGCCCCGGTCGTATCGAAGCATCAGTTCGGACATGACGATGACCCGGCCAGACGACGCCTCTGCAGCGTTTGAATCCCGCTGTTCATCGGTGCTTGGGCCATCGGCAACGGCGCGGGTGGACGCACCAGATTCAGAGGCCTCGAAGGGGGAAGGATCACGCCGGGGCACGCGCGGAATGGAATCGCCCAACGCTCGACGGATCCACTTGATGGGGGTGAGAGGATGCAGTTCGAGGAGCTGACCGGTGATCCCCAGCCAATCCGAGTGAGCGCCCTCAGAGCATTGCGCCAGATTGGGGTCTGGGAGCACGCCGGTTGGCTTGAAGATCCCAGAAAGCGTCTCTACAACCGCCTCGCACAGCGCCGGTGAGCCGCTCAACGCGAAGCACTTCGAGGCCTCGTCGGCGCCTTGTGGAGAGGCAGCCAAGAAGAAAGCGAGCGGAACGATCCGGCTGGAGGGAGCGCAGTCTGACAGCGTTTCCTGAAGTACGGGCGCGGGCGACGAGCGCAGATCCGATTGGGTATTGGCAACCGCCTTCAGGGTGCGCTGGGCCACCTCGAGCACGTCTGGGCTGCTGTCTGTTTCGCCGCGAGGGGGCATCGCGCTCACGACATCGACGGCGTCCCACAGGGGGTCGGTGTAGGAAAGAGGACGGGCATGGATGCGGGTATTGATGCCGATGGACACCGCGGCAGCAAGAAGCGCGGCGGACTGAAACTCGTTCCGGCTCGTACACCCGCATACACGCCACACGGTCTCGGCGAATGCCTCGAGGTCAACCGTCGACAGCGCGATGCCGACCGGTATCGCGCACATGAGACGAGCATCAGCGCTCGCGGTGGTGGGTAGCTGCGTCCCGGAGTGGGTGGTGCAGTCCTCGCCCGGTGCTCGCAGCAGCTGGAGGGCAACGGCCATCGCCGAGGTTGCGACCTCGCAGCCAGGCCCATCGGACGCCTCGAGCGTGTCCGAATGCGCTGCGTCTGCGCGGGCCAAGCCTGCCAGCGCCCCGAGAGCGTAGGGGAGTCGTGGATCCATTCTCGTTTCTCCTTGTTAGGCCTGATTGCGGGTCAGAAGATCGTGAGCGGCCGCCTCGATAGCGTCTCGGGCGGACAATGAGACGGGGGTCGCCAGTGCAGCCGCGCAATTGGCCAGGAGGATCCCTCGTTCGGCACTCATGCCCAGTGCGAGGCAGGCTGCCAGCGTTCCGGAATGAACGTCCGCCATCCGCTCCGCTCTGAACGCCGGATTGATCGAAGGCCCCGCAACCCGTGTGAGAGTGGGGGACAGGATACGGGCGTCATCGAGCGTGGGGCGCGCGAACAGCGCATCATTGTCGTCAGTGCATGCGACGATGTGGCGCGCGCTGAGCAGGCTCAGAGCTGTCGCCTGCTGCTCGGGTTGGTCGCGGTAACGCACGAGAGTAGGGGCAGCGTTGAAGTGCTTGCTGAACGTCGCATGGTTGTCGATTCGTAGCGATACGAGGACGTTGTCGAGAGGGAGATTGGTGGGGATACCCTCGTCCGATGCCCCGTCGAATACGACGCGCACGTGTTCGGGAACTCCTCGCAGGGCCTCGTTCAGGGCCTGTGCCGTGGTGTCGTCGCCCATGAGCGTTCCATCGATCCACAGAACATCCGAGGGCCCCAGGGATTCGATGGCTTCCGACCACCCGCGCGACGCCGCGGAAGGCATCGGACTCCTCGTCGAAAGGGTCAAGAACCAGCCGTTGTTGGGGGTCCCGCGTGGGATCATGCGGTACCCCTCGTCGGCGGAGAACTGAAGGCGGTAGCCGTTGTCCACTCCGCTCAGGTGGGGGCCGGCGTTGACGATGTTCATGCGTCGCATGGCCTGCGTGATGATACGCGCGTTGGGTCCCTGCCCGATGGGGCCGAGCGACACGACCTCGGCTCCCATATGGCGAGCCGCCGCCATGGCCCTGAACATGCCGCCCGCAGTCCGTCCCTGGTCCGACGCCCACACGTGTTCCCCAAGTTTCGGGTACTTGTGTGCGTGCATGAGATGGTCGGCAAAGAGCTCACCGAGGAAAACAACGCGTCCGCGTTGAGAGTCGCCGCGGAGCGCCTTGAGAGGCATGGGTGGGTTGAGGGGCTCGAAGTAGCGCTGGCGCGTGCGCTGGCCAGAATTGTCATCCTCGAACGAGGAGGGCCCCGACGGAGCGGCCGTGTCCGAGGCGCGAGCGTCGCCGGGGTAAGGCACGCGCTTCGCGAGCAGGTCATGTGCACTCTGTTTGAAGTCCTGCGTGAACACCTCCTCAACCAGGGGGTAGCCGTAGGGCCGCAGGAAACTCACGCCACGAACCGCGCCGACCAGCGCGCCGGCGACGGACAGGATCGTGTGCGCTTGGGGGCCCAGGTGCAGGGGAGAGGCCAGGAGGTGGGGGTTCTGGTAGCGGGAAGCCAGGGCAAAGGCCATGGGAACGATCTGCGAGAGCGAATCGCCCGCACCGATGTGCTCGAGGAGACGTTCGAGTGGGGATTCGACGTACTCGTTCATGTCGCTGACGATGTTCAGCGCCCTGCGCGTCGCGGCCACGACGTTCGGCTCCGGGCTCCACTCTCCGCGTTCCTCCAGCGATGAAACGACATCGACGGCTTTCACTAGAACATCGGCCACGCGGAAGTGCGGACTGTCGAGGCCGAGTGACACGGCGGCGGCAACGAGGGCTGACGCCTGGAATTGCTGGCGCGTTGGCTCAACCATCAGATGGTTGTTCCACACGGCGTCTGCAAAGACCTGAGGTCCCTTTGTCGGGGTGGAGATGCCGACCTGGACGCCGCCGATCAGTAGTGCGTACGGGTGTTTGGTGGGGGCCAACAGTGACGGCAGTGTCGGCGGCTCCGCCGATTTGTCGACTGTCAGCAGCTCGAGAATGGCTTTGCACACGCTTGCAGCGTCGGTACTTTCCTCGCCCGAAGTATCGACCCCGAGCGACCGACCGTAAATGAGTCCGGCCATCGCCCCGTGGGCACGATCAAAGCGCGGATCCATGTCAGTTTCCCGACTCGCTCAGTGCGTCCGCCGCGGCCTCGATGTCCTCGCGCGTCGGGCACGAGGCCGGACCGGGCACGGTCGAGGCCAGGGCCCCCGCACAGTTGGCGAGGACAAGGCCTCGCTCAAGTGGGATACCAAGGGCAAGTGATGCCGCCAGGACGCCGGTGTGGGCGTCGCCGGCCCCGTTCGTGTCGACGGCGTCGACGGTTGGGGTCGGGATGTGCGCGGCTGATGTTTCGCTATCGGGGCTGGCAGAGCGAGCAAAATACGCGCCGGATGCTCCGAGGCGAATCAACGTGTCGCGCCCCAGTGTCTGCGCGAGGCGGCAACTGAGAGAGTCAAAAGGCAGGTAGCCGTCAAGTCGCGACTGCTTGGCGATTGCCCTCGCCTCGACGCTGTTCATCGAGATGATCGCGTGGTGCGCGGGCAAGCTCTCCGGGATCCCGATGACGGGAGAGACATCCAGGAGCACGCGCACACCCTCGGGCAAGACGCGTAACGCAGCCTCCGCGGCCTCGCGGTTCGCGGGGTGGTCCATGAGGTATCCGTCGATGTACAGCACGTCGCCCGGGTTCATCGTCCGCACGAAGTCCGCCCACGCGGTCTCGGGCGTCATCGTCTCAGCGCCCTTCGTCGAGATGAAGGTGCGTTCGGCGTCGTGACCGATCATGGCGACGCAGAATCCGTTGTCCATGCCGTCCACGCGTGGTCCGGCATCGACGATTCCCTCGCGAGCGAGGGCGGCCTCGATCATCGACGCGTGGGGTCCGGCGCCAATCGGGCTGAGGGAGATGGCCTCGGCTCCCATCCGGCGCGCCGCCACGAGCGCGTTGAAGCCACCGCCCACGTGCGTGCCCCCGTCACGCGCCCATTCGGAGCCGCCGCCGTGAATCGGACGCGCCCCCTGAAGGACACGGTCCACGAGGATCTGCCCCATGAGGACGACTCGGCCTGCCCCGGGAACGGAGGACGAGGCCGGGGCCGGCACCTCGGGAGAAGCGGCTTCGCTCGAGTCCTCAGTCTTGGAGGCTGCGGGTGCGCTCGCGGCAGGCTCGTGAGCCGCACGCAGCTCCAACAGCTCGAGGGCGACGGACGGCAGGTCCAGGTGGGAGGCGAGTTCGACCTGGGCGAGGCCGCGGCCGACAAAGACCTCAAAGCCGAGGGCGGCGCCCAGGATTGCGCCCGCGATTGCGCCGATCGTGTCGGTATCGCCGCCGATGTTGGCGGCGTCCAGCAGCGCCTGCGGGGAGGGGTCTCGTGCGAGCAGCGCGAAGGCCATCGGGATCGCCTGCGCGGATGCCACGGACGTGCCCACCTGCTCGACCAGGCATTCCAGGGACGAGGACGCGGGGTTGGCGGTCAGCTGCATGGCCCGGCGTGTCGCCGCGACGACGTCCGGGTCGGGGGTCCATGCGCCGCGCTCGGGCAGCGAATCGACGTAGGAGAGGGCCTTCCACAGCAGGCTTCTCAGGTCTAAGGAAGGCGAACGCGCCGCGTCAATACCCATGGACACGGCCGCCGCCACGAGCGCCGCCGACTGGAAGCCCTGTCGCGTCGCGTGCGTGACCTGGCAGGATGACCAGACGGCGTCCGCGAACGCCTCCGGATCCGCCGTTGGCATCGCGATGCCAATCGGGGTGACGCGCATCGCCGCGCCGTTCGTAGTGCCCGCACCGCCCACGGTCAGCGGATCCTCGCCCGCGCGCACGCGCTCGAGCGCCGCCTTCGTGGAGGGCCCCAGCAGGTCGAGCGATCCGCGCTCGATCATCGAATCCTCCCAGGCCAGCAGCGCGTGGGCGAACTCGCCCGCGTCCAGGGCCACGCGACCCGAGGACGTGCCCCGGCCTCGTACCAGGAGGGATGCAATCAGCAGCGCCTGCTCCGTGTCATCCGTGACCGACCCCGCCGGCATCCCCGGCGCGTAGGGCTGCGAGGCGTCACCGTCGACGAGGCCCGTGATGCGCCCGTACACCGCGCGGATTTGCTCGGGAGACATTGCCTGCGTCGGCATGCCCAGCGCGTCGCCGAGCGCCAGGCCAGCCAGGGCGCCGTACGCGCGAGAAAAACGAGGATCCATGCTGCACCTCCAGCGCGGGCGCGCGCCCGCAGATAGCGTGAACGCCCCGGAACGTTCCGAGGCGACCAGTAGGCCCAGGGGGACTCGAACCCCCAACCTACGGATTAAAAGTCCGCTGCTCTACCATTGAGCTATAGGCCCAGCAGCCCCATTGTAGGAGGAAGAAGTCCCCATGGCCCAATCGAAGATGCCGCGACGCCCCGCCATGCTCGACGCAGCCCGGGCTGAGGCCATCGTCGGCGACGAAGATCCCGCGGCCACCGCCGCCGTCGCGCACACCGCTGCCTGGGCCCTCATGGGCGTGGGAGACGAGACCTTCACCGACGCGGACGTCGCTCGCCTGCGCGAGACCGTGCGCACCCGCGGCGTGGATACGATCGCGCACGTGTGGTCGCGCAGCCCCGAGTTCACCCTCCCCGGGGCGCTCTGGCGCGTCTACCTGCTGCACGAGTGGTACCACCGCGATCCGCTCCTGGTGGCTGAGCGCTACGCCGACGGGATGCGCGCGCCCATCATCCAGGGCCTCGAGGCCCCCGTCGAGCTACGCCCCCTGAACCTCATCATGGAGGAAATTGACTCGCTGCTGCGCGGCGACCTGACCGACGATGACCTCGAGTATGTGCTCGCCCAGGCGTCGCGGGCGATGCGCGTGCTCGCCGCCGGCGAGGCCGGGGCCCTGTGGATCGAAGACCCCTCGGACCCGCTCGCCCACCGCGTCACCATGCGCCACTCCGCGCTGCTGGTCACCGCCGACGAGCTCGACGTCGCCGCGCGGGAGGCGGCTGTCGGCTCCCTCGACTGACCCCTCGCCGCCGAGGCCGGGGTGCCTCACCCCGGGCGTGACCCGGGGTGACGTGGCGCGCCCACCAGGGCAAGGGCGCGCCCGGGCGACTACCCTATTCCCTATGCGCCCGATGCCAGCCCCACGCCCCCAGCGACTCGTTCGCTCTGCGGGCGCACTCGTCTGGCGCTTCACGGACCCCGCGCGCGTCGCCGTCCCCGGCGAGCCTATCGACCCCGCGGACATCGAAGTCCTCATGGTCCACCGGCCGCGCTACCACGACTGGTCCTGGCCCAAGGGCAAGACCGAAAACGGTGAGTCCCTCGTCGCCGCTGCGGTGCGCGAAGTCGAGGAAGAGACCGGACAGATCGTCACGCTCGGCGCACCCCTGACGACCCAGCGCTACCGCCTGGGCGGCGGGCAGACCAAGGAAGTCCACTACTGGGTGGGCACACCGGTTCCCCCCGGCCACGCCTCCGAGCGCCTGCGCGCCCCCGTCGCGCGCGCCCCGCGCACCGAAATCGACCAGACCGCGTGGACCTCGCCCGAGCGCGCCGCCGACATGCTCACGCGCCGAGGCGACCGCCGCCTCCTCGCCGACATTGTCGCCCGCGCCCGCGAAGGCCGCCTCGTGACGACAACGCTCCTCGTTCTGCGTCCCGGGCAGGGCGTCACCCCGCGCCTCGACGAGGCCGGGGACGCCCACGCTTCCGCGTCGCCTGCCGCTTCTTCCGGGTCTTCCGCGTCTTCCGGCGGCCCCGCCGTGCCCGCCGCGGCTGCGGCCCCCGCCAAGCCTCGCCCCGCGCCGACCCCCGCGATGGTCGCGTCCGCCGCGGCTAGGAGGGCCGCCCAGGTGGAGCAGGCCTCGGCGAAGAAGGTCGAAGCTGCTCGCGAACCCGTCGACCCGCCGCTCAGCCGATTCGGTGTGCGCCAGGCTTTCGATCTCATTGACCTGCTCTCGAGCTTCGGCGTCGCTCGCGCGTTCGCGTCGCCGGTCGCCCGCGCGCGCCAGAGCCTCACGCCCTGGGCGTCGATGGGTGGGGGATCGGTGACGCTCGTCGACTCCCTCGACCTGACCGCCACCGGCTCAGACGCATCTATCGGCGACGAGGCGCGCCTCGGTCGTGTCCGCGCCTTTGCGGCGCAGCGCCTGCGCGAGCACGCGTCCCCCACGGTCCTGTCCGTCGCGGGCGCCGTGCGTGAGGCCGTCATCGAGGAGATCCGCGCCTACGCGTCCGGTGCTGTTGCCGGTGCCGAGGCCCCGCGCCTGGCCCACGGTCAGGTCCTCGTCGCACACGTCGAGCACGGTCCCGACGGGCCGGTCGTCGCAGCCCTCGAAACGCACGGTGTTACCACGAAAAACCCCGCCACCCACGCGCGCAAGGCCTCCAAGAAGCACTGAGGCGGCCCGGCACAAGCCGAGCCGCCATCAGAGCGCGTACGAGCGCAGGTCACATGCCGGAGTCCTTCACGGACTTCGACAGCTTCTCACCGTCATTCGAAATCGCGATGCACACGATGTCGCGGTCGCCCAGCTTCCAGCTCGCCTCCGTCGGGAACATCGTCGTGATCTCCAAGTCGGAGTCCTCGTAGGCGGCGCCCACGTATCCCTCGAAGGTGCTGGTGCAGACCTCGGTCATGCGATCGTTGAGCGCGGAGTCGGAGGGGCGCTCGCCGTCAGTGAGCTTTTCGATGTGGTAGACCTCGCCGTCGTGCTCGGCGGTGCACTCGACGACCTCGACGCGCGAGATGGTGCTGCCGTTCGGCAGCTGCACGCACTGACCGACCTCGACGTTGAAGGCCGAGGTGTTGCCGCCCAGCAGGGAGCAGGCGGACAGAGTCATGGACAGGGCCGCGACGGACGACGCGAGCGCAAGAGTACGGGTAGAAACGCGGGACATGATGCTCCTTGGGTGATGGGACCGTGGCCGATGGGATGCGATGCACACGGGACGGCGACATTGACTGTCCGGTAGGACTTCGGTGTCGATGGTGACACTATACAAGGCGCAGGTCGCAGGGGTAAAAGCGGTGGCGACCCGGCACCAGCCGAGCCGCCACGCCTGCCAGGGTATGTAGATGGGGACGTCCGCACTCACTGATACGAGTTCTGTGCCGACTGATGCAGCTTCGATTGATCTGCGGCGAAAAGGTAGCAGGCGATGGTGTGGTCACCCTCGGACCAAGCTTCCTCGCCCGGAACTAGCCAGGAGTAGTCGAACGTCGTTTCATCAGGGAGCGCGCCAACATAGGGCTCGAACGAAGCAAGGCATAGTCCACTGCTGATGCGATCCAAGTCGTTCTCGGAGGGAAGGTCATCCTCCGTAAGCTCCGCTACGTAGTAAACCTCGTTGTCGTGTGGGGTTGAACAGTCGACGGCCATCAGCTGCGTATCTCCCTCAGTCCAGTCCTGGAAGCAGTGGCCGACCGCGAGATCGGCGAAGTAAATGGGCCCAGTGGCTGGTTTCGACGGGGCAGTGGGATTTCTCCCGCTGGACGAGGTGCGCGCCGGGTTGGGCGACGAGCTGCGAGGCCGGTAGCTCGGTATGCATGCGGACAGGCCCAGACTCAGGATGGTGGCCGAGACCCCGAGGATCAGCGCGGGGCGCGCGGTGCGGGATGCGAATGAACGTTGGGACATGATTCTCCTTGGGTGCGAAGGTGTCCGCTTACTTGTTGGACCCCTTCATGGAGCCGGACAGCTGAGTGTCCGTGCCGTCACCGGAAATGATAAAGCAGATGATCTCTCGGTCGCCCTGCTCCCAGCTGCCCGGGGACGGGTAGAGCATCGTGTAGTCCAGCTCGGACTCCTCGTAGGGGATACCCACGTATCCCTCGAAGGCCGCCAGGCAGGCGTCGCCGCCCATGTCCTCGAGCTCGGAGTCGCTCGGGCGCTCGTCCTCGGTGACCTGGGTCAGGTGGAAGACCTCGGCGTCATGCAAGGCAGAGCAGTCGGTGGTCTCCAGGTCGGTGACGTTATCGCCATCGCCAGTGGGCAGCTGAACACACTGGCCGACCTTCATGCTGAAAGCGGAGGTGCGCGGGCCGAAGGAGAGCAGGCTGCAGGCCGACGTCGTCAGGGCGAGGGCGAGGGCCGAGGCCGTCAGAGCCAGGGCGCGAGGCAGGGTGCGGGACATGGTGCTCCTTGACAGTGGGGCGTGTTCGATGGGGATGCGCGCGGGCCGGGAGGAAGCCTTCAGAAGAGTCCACCGAGAGGCCGCGATACGAATTGTAACAATCACAATACCGCGCGGTAAAAGTAGTGGGTGGTGCGCGGAATGAACCACGCACCACCCATCGACATGTCGAGGTGGAGGAAACCCTACAGGCCCGACTCCTTCACCGACGAGGTGAGCTTTGAATGATCCAGCGGGCGAGCCAGACACACGATTGTGCGGTCCTTCTGCGCCCACGAATCCTTCGTCGGGATCATCCACGTCGCATCCAGCGATGACGTCAGGTAATCCGCGCCCACGTACTCATCAAACGCCGATATGCACATCGATTCGGCCTGCCTGTTGAGCTCGTCCGCACCCGGGAAATCCCCGTCGGCCACCGTGTCGATGTGGAAGACCTCGGCGTCGTGCTCGCGCGTACAGCCGGTCGTCTCGAGGGTGGTCGCCGTGGTTTCCTCCGACCCCTCCGGCAGGAGGATGCACTGGCCCACCCGCATGTGCATGACGGACGAGTCCGAGCATGCCGCAAGCGGGGCGGCGAGGAGTCCGACGACGGCGATCGCGCCGATGAGGCGAGAGCGCACCACTAGTGGACCCCCAGGGGAAGCGCCACGAGGAGGTACACGATGCCAGACACAATGGCCGCGGCTGGCAGCGTGAGGAACCACGCGATGACGATGTTGCCGGCGACGCCCCAGCGCACAGCCGAGAACCGCTTCGTGCAGCCCACGCCCATGATCGCCGTCGACACGACCTGTGTCGTCGAGATCGGGGCGTGGATGACGTACGAGCACAGGTACAGGATCGAGGCGGACACGGCCTCGGCGGTGAAGCCGCGAGCCGGATCCAGGTCGATGATCTTGCGGCCGATCGTGCGCATGATGCGCCCGCCGCCAGCCATCGTGCCCAGCGAGATCGCCAGAGCACCCGAGATCTTCACCCACAGCGGCACGTTCATCTCACCCGTGACGGGATCGAGGATGTTGTGTGTCTCGCCGTAACCGCCGGCCAGCAGCGCCATGATGATGATACCCATCGTCTTCTGCGCGTCCTGGATGCCGTGGCCCAGGGCCATAGCCGCCGACGAGAAGCGCTGCGCGGCGCGGAAGCGACGCATCGTGCGGTGATACTGCGCCTTGTGCAGCAGCGACAGCACGATCTTCATGGCGATGTAGCCAATGACGAAGCCGATGATGGGGGAGGCAAACATCGGGATGACGACGTGGCTCATGATGCCCCACCAGTACACGACCGTGCCGCTCATGAGGCCTGCGCCCACCATGCCGCCGATCAGGGCGTGCGAGGAGGACGAGGGGAGCCCGAACCACCAGGTGATCAGGTTCCAGATGCAGGCGCCCAGCAGGGCGGCCAGGATGATGACCAGGCCCTTTTGCTGCATCTCCGGCAGGGGCGACTCGGCATAGTCGCTGATCGAAATGATGCCCTTGCCGACAGTCTTCGCGACGGCCGTGCCCATCATGGCGCCGATGACGTTCATCGTCGCGGCCATGAGGAGCGCCGCGCGGGGAGTCCACGCGCGCGTCGACACGGAGGTCGCGATCGCGTTCGCCGCGTCATGGAAGCCGTTCGTGTAGCTGAAGAACAGCGCGACGGCGATGACGACGCAGACGAGGATCAGATTCAGATCCACGGCTCAAGATTCCTTCAGTGCGAGGGACTCGATGACGTTGGCCAGCTCCTCGAACGCGTCGGCGCAGGACTCGAGGCCCTGGACGATGTCCTTGAGCTTGATGATCGTGACCGGGTCGAGGCCCGAGTCGAACAGGGCCGTCAGCGTGCGACGGTACGCCAGGTCTCCCTCGTTTTCGAGACGGTTGATCTCGATCCAGTAGTCGCGCATGTCCACGGGCGACTTGAGCTTGGGCATGTTCTCGGCAGTGAGGTCTGCGCAGTGCTTGATGACCGCGATCTGCTCGTTGAGCAGGGAGACCAGGGAGGAGGGGATGTCGGCGATTCCGTAAACGACCAGGAGGTCGCCGGCCTCGTCGATGAAGTCCAGGCAATCATCCAGGTGCGACGCCAGCGACTGCAGGTCCTCGCGGTCGAAAGGCGTGATGAACGAGGAGTTGATGCGCTGAACGATCGCGTGGTTCAGCTCGTCGCCGCGGTGCTCAACCTCGTGGAGCTGATCGCGCAGGGCGATGCGCTCCTCGGGGGAGGCGGCGTAGATGTGCGTCAGGAATTCGACGGCCTGCACGAGCTGGCGGGCCTGGGAGGTGAAGTCTTCAAAAAAGTCAGGGCCTTGGGTCTTGTTTCGGAATCCCATGGTGTACTCGGTCCTTCCAATGGCGAACAGCACTGTTGTGCTACCTGTAATCGTCGGTCATGGGGCGGTGAGACTTCAAGTTCAGTGATGGATTTGTGACCCCATATCAGGTGGTCTATCTCACGGAGGACGGTGATGGGCCGACTTCCGTCTCATTCACGAGGTCGGGGCTGGGTTGGGCGTGAAGTGTGGCGGCCCCAGGGTGGGTTGAAGGTCCCTATCGGCCGGGCGGTGTGTGACTCGTTCGACTACGATTGTGGTGTGACCGGGACCAAGCGCCCGTAAGCGCGGGTGAAGGGTCCGGCATGATTGATTCTGTCAATCGGGGACGCAACTGCGGCCTCGACAATCCGAAATGCCTCAGGAGGCAAAATGTCCGTGACCGAACAGGACGTGCGTGCAGCCGCTCCGGCGAACGCTCCCGAAGATGTCATCAAGTGGGTTGCTGAAATTGCTGAGCTGACCACCCCTGACGCCATCGAGTTCTCCGACGGCTCCCAGGAGGAGTGGGATCGCCTGACCTCTCAGATGGTTGAGAGTGGCATGTTCACCAAGCTCAACGAGGAGAAGCGCCCGAACTCCTTCCTGGCTCGCTCCAAGCCGTCCGACGTGGCGCGTGTTGAGTCCCGTACCTTCATCTGCTGTGAGAAGGAAGAGGACGCCGGCCCGACGAACCACTGGGCCGACCCCAAGGAAATGAAGGCCACCCTGCACGAGAAGTTCACGGGTGCCATGAAGGGTCGCACCATGTACGTGGTGCCCTTCTCCATGGGCCCCCTGGGTGGCCCCATCTCCCAGCTCGGCGTTGAGATCACCGACTCTCCTTACGTTGTTGTCTCCATGCGCATCATGACCCGCATGGGTGCAAAGGCAATGGACCTCATCAACGAGGGCCGCGTGTGGGTTCCCGCCGTTCACTCCGTCGGTGCTCCTCTGGAGCCCGGTCAGGAAGATTCCACCTGGCCCTGCAACGACGAGAAGTACATCACCCACTTCCCCGAGACCAACGAAATCTGGTCCTTCGGTTCCGGTTACGGCGGCAACGCACTGCTGGGCAAGAAGTGCTTCGCGCTGCGTATCGCTTCGACCATGGCAAAGCGCGATGGCTGGATGGCAGAGCACATGCTCGTCCTGCGCCTGACCCGCGAGTCCACCGGCAAGCAGTACCACGTGACCGCAGCGTTCCCCAGCGCATGTGGCAAGACCAACCTGGCCATGCTCCAGCCCACCATCCCCGGCTACAAGGTCGAGACCGTGGGTGACGACATTGCATGGATGCGTCCGGGAACCGATGGCCGCCTGCGCGCCATCAACCCCGAGGCAGGCTTCTTCGGTGTTGCACCGGGAACCTCCTACAAGACCAACCCCATGGCCATGGAGACCGGCAAGGCCAACTCCATCTTCACCAACGTTGCACTGACCGACGATGGTGACGTGTGGTGGGAAGGCATCGACGGTGAGGTTCCCGCCCACCTGATCGACTGGCACGGTAACGACTGGACCCCCGAGTCCGGCGAGAAGGCTGCTCACCCGAACAGCCGCTTCACCGTCCCCGCCTCGCAGTGCCCGATCATCTGCCCCGACTGGGAAGCCCCCGAGGGTGTTCCGGTCGACGCCATCCTCTTCGGTGGTCGCCGTGCAACCAACGTTCCGCTGGTTGCTGAGCAGTACGAGCCCGCACACGGCGTGTTCATCGGCGCTTCCGTGGCCTCTGAGGTCACCGCTGCTGCAACCGACGTCAAGGCCGGTTCGCTGCGCCACGACCCCTTCGCCATGCTGCCCTTCTGCGGCTACAACATGGCCGACTACTGGGGCCACTGGCTGGAGATGCAGGACAAGCTGGGCGAGAAGTTCCCGAAGGTCTACCAGGTCAACTGGTTCCGCAAGGACGAAGACGGCAACTTCATGTGGCCCGGATTCGGCGACAACTCCCGCGTTCTGGACTGGATCGTTCGCCGCGCGGCTGGCGAGGTCGAGGCAATCGACGGCGTGACCGGCCGCTACCCGAAGTTCGAGGACTTCAACCTTGAGGGCCTGGACATCGACGAGACCGTCTGGGCGAAGCTCTTCGCGATCGACCCCGACGCTTGGGCCGCCGAGATGAACGACACCGAGGAGTACTTCTCGCAGTTCGGCGATAAGCTCCCCGCTGCCATCACCGAGCAGCTGGCCAAGTTCCGCGAGCGCATTGCCGCCGCGAAGCAGGCCTGATCCGCGCGGATCTGAGGGCGAGCCCCGGAGGAAACTCCGGGGCTCGCCCCTTTTGTGTGTCCGTTTCTGCGGCTCGTTGATATCTACGCGAAAACTGACCGGATTGCGTGCGCGGCGGCGGAGACGGCTACACTGAGACTGCATCCGACCGCGCACGCAAGGAGAGCCCGTGCCCAACTACTTGACCAACGAAGAGCTGGCCCACGCCAAGGGGCTGCTCGATCGTATGAACGATATTTTCCAGCACACCGTCGTCGGCCAGGAGGGTCTGCGCCGAGCATTGACCGCCGCGCTGCTCGCGGGTGGCCACGTGCTGGTCGAATCTGTCCCCGGCCTCGCGAAGACGACCGCCGCACAGACACTCGCGTCCGCGGTCTCTGGTACCTTCCACCGCATCCAGTGCACGCCCGACCTCATGCCGAACGACATCGTCGGCTCGCAGATCTGGAGCCAGGAACGCGGTGAGATGGTCACCCAGCTGGGTCCCGTTCACGCGAACATGGTCCTCATGGACGAGATCAACCGTTCGTCCGCGAAGACCCAGTCCGCCATGCTGGAGGCCATGCAGGAGCGCCAGACCACCATCGGCGGTGTCAACCACAAGCTGCCCAGCCCCTTCATGGTCATGGCGACCCAGAACCCCATCGAAGAAGAGGGCACCTACGTGCTGCCCGAGGCGCAGATGGACCGTTTCCTCCTCAAGGAGGTCATCACCTACCCGACGCCCGTTGAGGAGCTTGAGGTTCTGACGCGTATCGACAACGGCCAGATTGCGGCGAAGTCGTCGGCGGCGCCGATCACGCTCGCCGATGTGCGCACCCTGCAGGAGGCGACCCGCCGCGTGTTTGTCCACGAGACGCTCAAGGCGTACATCGTGGACATTGTGAACACGACGCGAGGCGCCGGTCCTAACCCTCTGCCGGGGTGGAACAACCACGTGCGTGTCGGCGCCTCGCCGCGTGGCGGCATCGCGCTCATGCAGATTTCCCAGGCAATCGCCCTCATGTCCGGTCGCAATCACGTGATGCCCGACGACATTAAGGCGATGCGTTACGGCATCCTGCGTCACCGCATCATCCGTACCTTCGACGCGCTCGCCGACAACGTGTCCATTGAGGGCCTCATCGACGCCGTGTTCAACGCGGTTCCCGTTCCGTAAAGAACCCCGCCCCCACACGCCAGTCGACTTTCTAGAGGAACGCTATGCCTGTACGCTCGCGCGAAATCCACTCGCTCTCGTCGCGCATCCAGCTGCCCGTGTTGCGCAAGCTGCTGTCCATCATGGACGGCCAGCACTCGGCGCTGAGGCACGGACGCGGCTGGGAGTTCATGGACTTGGCTCCCTACCAGGCGGGCGACGACGTGCGTGCCATCGACTGGCCGGCAACCGTGCGCACGGGATCGCCGGTCATTAAGCGACGCGAGGCGACAGCTAACCTGCAGGTTATGCTCGTCGTCGACACCGGGCGTGAGATGGGCGCGCTGGCCCCTTCTGGGGAGACGAAGGAAGAGGTGGCGCTGACGGCATGCGAGGCGATCGCATGGCTGAGCGTCGCCCGAGGAGACCAGATTGGCCTCGTCGCCGGCGACTCCGAGCGCGTGCGCTTCATGCCCGCCCGCTCGGGCAACGCGCACGCCGAGACCGTGATGCGCCGCATCGAGGAGGACATCACCCTGTCCTCGCCCCACTCGGACGTGCCCAAACTCCTGGCGCGCGCCCGTACCGTCACCCAGCGGCGAAGCCTCATCGTGATCGTCACGGATGCGACCCAGCCGGAGCCGACGCGCGTGTCCGATGACCTGATTAAGTCGCTGTCGGTGCGCCACCAGGTCATTCAGATTAGCGTGGCCGACATCGATCCGACGTCCCTGGACAAGGGAACGGACGTCGTCGACGTGAACGAGGGGCCGCTGCCCGACTTCCTGCTGCGCGACGACCAGCTCTCGGGTGAGGCCGCGAACGTGATGGCGATGCGACGCGCCGCAGTGACCCAGATGCTTGATAAGAGGGGGGTCATCCACGTGGATGTCTCGTCCAGTGAAGAAGTGCCGCGCGCCCTCATGCGCGCTCTCGAAAGGGGCGCACATGTCCGGTGACCTCAAAGAATACCTGCAGGATCCCGTCCCCTATCCGAACTGGATGTGGGTCCTCGGCCTGGCGATCGTCGTCGGCGTGATCGGGTGGATCCTGTACAGCGTGTGGCGCTGGTGGACCTCGCGCATCGGCGAGGTCATGGAGCTGCAGACGATCACGGATGCGCGCCGCAAGAAGTACCTGACCTTCATCGATCAGATCGCGGACCGCTACGCCGACGGCGACCTGGACGCGCGCGGCGTGCACCTCGCGCTCGCCGGCCTCATGCGTGCGCTCGGCACGGAGCGTACGGGCCGCGACCTCGAGGTCGCAACCGTTTCCGAGGTGCGCGAGCTCGTCCCCGTGTGGCCGGGCTTGGCCGACATCCTTCAGGCCTGTGAAGTTCCCAGTTTCACGGGTGACAACATCCCGCAGGGACAGCCCTCGCATGAGGCTGTCACCCGCGTTCTGACCATGGCTGTGGAGGCGGTGAACGTATGAGGTTTGGGTGGCTTATTCCCGTCGTCCTGCTGGTCGTCGTCGCGGCGACCGTCATCGGATGGATGCTCGCCCGCCGAGCCGGCGAGCGTTCGGGCAAGAAGGGCTGGGTGGCCAACACCGGCTTCCTGCGCGACCTTCCCAAGTATCAGGCGCTCGTGCGCCGCACCCGTTCGTCGCTCGCGATGGCGGTCGTCTGCTTCATCATCGCCGTCATCGCGACGTCGGTGTCGGCTGGCGCTCCCGTGGATCGCTACACGAAGTACGACAAGTCCGCGAGCCGCGACATCGTCCTGTGCCTGGACGCCTCCGGTTCGATGCTTCCCTACGACTCGGAGATCGGCGACGCCTTCAAGCAGATCATCGCGCACTTCAACGGCGAGCGAATCTCGCTGCAGCTGTGGAACACCTACTCGATGACGATGTTCCCGCTCACCGACGACTACGAGATGGCCGACGACGTGCTCACCGAGATGGCCCAACAAATCGACCGAGGCTTCAGCCAGATCGGTAACAAGATCTACTTCACCAAGGAGCTCGAGGCCTACCTCAAGCCGACGCTCGGTAACCCGGATGAGAAGCGCGGGTCCCTGGTTGGCGATGGCCTCGCCTCCTGCGTGCTGGGCTTCGACCACACCGACAAGAAGCGTTCGCGCACGATCCTGCTCGCGACCGACAACGAGGTGTTCGGCGAGGGCATCTACAACCTGTCCGAAGCTATCGAATTCGCGAAGAGCCAGGGCGTGACCGTCTCGGTCCTGTACCCCGGGTCGAAGTACGGAATGAAGGACGAGGGCGTGGAGCTGCAGGACCAGGTCAAGTCCACCGGCGGCGACTTCTACGACGCGTCGTCCCCTTCCGCCGTCGATGACGTCGTTCGGCAGATTGAATCCGAGCAGAAGGAAGAACTCGATTCCGCGGGCAAGCTCGTGGAAACCGACCGCCCGGGCGCCGCCCTCGGCTGGACCATCGTCGGTGTCCTGTCCCTGCTCGGTCTGCTTGCTTTCGGGAGGCTCTGACATGATTTTTCGCCCCGTGATCCACCCGGTGTTGCTGGTCCTCATCCTGGCGATCGCAGCAACCTTCGTGTTCCTGTCCGCCAGGCGCGCCGCTCGCAAGCGCGTCATGGACATCATCCGCCGCTCGCTGATCGTCCTGACCGTCATCGTCATGGGTGCCGGTCCGTCGATCCCCGGCGAGGCCGTTGAGGTCTCCTCGGCGCTCGAGGTCTACCTCGTCATCGACCGTACGGGCTCCATGGCGGCAGAGGACTGGGACGGCAACAAGCCTCGCATCGACGGCGTGCGCAACGACGTCTCCCTCCTCATGAACTCGCTCGCGGGCTCTCGTTTCTCGATCCTCACGTGGGACTCCTCGGTGCACACGGACATGCCGCTGACGAGCGATGCCTCCGCCGTGGCCTCGTACATGGATAGCTTCAACCGAGAGCTATCCGCATCCTCCCAGGGATCGTCGATCAACCGCCCCGCCGCGGACCTGGCGGCCCTCCTCGCGAAAAACAAGGAGCGCCACCCCCAGAATCTGCGCGTCGTCTTCATCTTCTCCGACGGCGAGACCTCGAACCAGGATCACTGGTCGAGCGCGCCCAGTGGGTCCGAGGAGGACTGGGACCGCGTCAAGGAGTACGCCGACGGCGGCCTCGTCATCGGCTACGGCACCGAAGCGGGCGGGCGGATGAAGGTGCTGCGCCTGGGAAACAGCGAGTCGCAGAGTGCGGGCGATGATGGTTACATCCACGACCTGTCCCAGCCTGGCAACCCGGTCGCCATCTCGAAGATCGACGAGGCAGCCCTCCAGTCGGTCGCATCGCGCATCGGCGTCGACTACGTGCATTCGCCCGACAAGTCGGCGATCGAGTCCCACGCGCGCACCATCATGGATAGCGCGACGGAGATCTCCGAACAGCGCAACATGAAAGACACGTACCGTTACATCATCTGGCCGTTCGCGCTCCTGCTCGGGGGACTCCTCGCGTGGGAGGGCGCTACCCTGGCGCTGCGCGCTCAACAGCTGAGGAATTCGCATGCCCTCTAACAACAACCTGCCCGAAGAGGACCTCCTGCCTTTCGGCGCCCTCTCGGGTGGCCCGGTCGATTCCTCGGTTCGTGAGCAGCTCGGCCAGGCCACCAACGGCAAGCAGAAAGTGCAGCGCTCCCCGCGCGCGCTGCGTCCCCTGTGGTACTCCATCCCGATTCTCGTCATCGCCCTGGTGATCGCCGGGTACCTGATCGGCCTGAAGCTCTGGTCCGAGTCGTCCTTGAAGCACTGGCACGCCCAGGAGTACGAGGCCGCGCAGGCCGGCTACGAGGGACAGCGGACGTGGACGGGTATCGGTATCGAGGCCTGGGTCGCCCACTACAACCTCGGCACCACACTCGTGCGCCAGGACCGCGTGGACGAGGGCGTGGAAGAGCTGCGTACCGCCTTCGACCTCGTGCCCAAGGCCACCGAGGTTCAGCCCGGTCGCCTCGAGCCCTTCTCCTACGAGTGTCGCGTGCGCGTCAATCTCGCTATCGGACTGGAGATTCAGGGCGACCAGCTGCGCGCCTCGGGCTCGACCGCTAGCGCGGTGAGTGTCTACCAGGAGGCCGAGGATACGATCTCCCCCTGCCAGACCGCCTCCGGTGGAGGCGGCCAGTCCGGCGACCAGAACCAGTCGGGTGGACAGTCGGGCCAGCAGTCGGGCAGTGAATCCAACAACCCCGCCGACGAAAACAAGGAGCGCGTCGGGGACAAGAAGCAGCAGACTGAGGAGGAGTCTCAGGGGCAGAGCGGATCGCAGGACCAGCAGCAACAGCAGGACCAGCAGACGGATCCGTCGCCCAGCCCCAGCCCCTCCGAGGACCCCTACGAGGGCGAGACCCAGGAGGAGAAGGAGCGCCGGGAGCAGCTGCAGGGTCAGAACAAGGACCGGCAGCAGAATCAGCGCGATGCCCAGGACGGCAAACGCGACGGCAACCCGAACGGCGCGTGGTGAGGGACGCTAACCCGTCTCACTTTCGCTGTGACGTGCACCCATAAAACCCAACGGCGGCCCAGGTGGCCGTCAAACACCGATAGGCTGGTAGCGTGAAGGTTCTTCTCGTTGGTAACGGAGGTCGCGAACACGCGATCGCCCGTGCGCTTGTACGAACGTCCACCCCTGAGCATCCCGTGTCGCTTGTCGTCCAGGCGGGTAACCCCGCGCTGGAGCAGCTGGGCCGCTCCTTGACCATGGATCCGCTGGACCCGAAGGACGTCGTGCGCCGTGCCACGTCCGAGAATGTCGACCTCGTGGTCGTCGGCCCCGAGGCCCCGCTCGTCGCGGGCGTCGCGGATGCGGTCCTGGACTACGGGATCCCCGTCTTTGGCCCCACGAAGGACGCCGCGTGCCTCGAGGCCTCCAAGTCGTTCGCGAAGCAGGTCATGGCCGATGCTGGCGTGGCCACCGCTCGCGCCTTCACGTGCACCACGATGGACCAGGTCGAGGCCGCGTTCGACGACCTGGGTGCCCCCTACGTCGTGAAGGATGACGCGCTCGCCGCCGGCAAGGGTGTCGTCGTGACCACTGACCGCGCCCAGGCCTCGAACCACGCGCGCGCCTGCCTGTCGCGCGACGGGGGAGCGGTCGTTATCGAGGACTACCTCGACGGCCCCGAGGTCTCCCTCTTCTGTTTCGCCGACGGCGCGACCGTCGTGCCCCTGCAGCCCGCGCAGGACTTCAAGCGCGTGGGCGACGGCAACGAGGGCCCGAACACGGGCGGCATGGGCGCCTACAGCCCCCTGCCGTGGCTCCCCGAAGAGGCCACGCAGCGCATCGTCGACGAGGTCGCCCAGCCCGTCATCACTGAGATGGCGCGTCGCGGCACCCCCTTCCGCGGCCTCCTGTACTGCGGCCTCGCGATGACCTCGAAGGGCATCCGCGTCGTCGAATTCAACGTGCGTTTCGGCGACCCGGAGACCCAGGCGGTCCTCGAACGCCTCGACTCCCCGCTGGCCCCCATCCTGTACGCGGCCGCGACCGGCACCCTGGCGAAGGTCCCCGCCCCCGTGTGGAGCGACGACGCCGCCGTCACGGTCGTCATGGCCTCGGGCGGATACCCAGGGCCCACCGACACGGGCCACGAAATCACCGGCATCGAGGCGGCCGAGGCGCTGGACGGCGTCCACGTCATCCACGCCGGCACCTCCGAGGAGATCACCGACGACCCGACCGACGTCGCGGCCGGATGCTGCGGCTTCGAGCCGACCTACGCGCTGGTGAACTCCGGCGGCCGAGTCCTCGACGTCGTCGCCCGCGCGGCCACGCTCGACGAGGCCCGCGCGCTCGCCTACCGCGGCGTCGAACTCATCCACTTCGACGGGGAGCACCACCGCAGCGACATCGCGACGTGGCCCGCAGACCTCACCGTCACCCTTGACTGACAACCTACTGAGGAACACTATGACCGCCACCCTCCACGGCTGGACCCCGCTGAGCGCGGGCAAGGTTCGCGACATCTACGCTCCCGACGAGGCCGTGGTCGGCCCCGCGCCGCAGACCGCCACCCCGGCGGGACGCCCCCGCCACGCAAAGGCAGGCCCGGAGGCGCTGCTCATGGTGACGTCGGATCGCATCAGCGCCTACGACTATGTCCTGCCGACGCTGATCCCCGGCAAGGGCGCGGTCCTCAACCAGCTCGCCATCTGGTGGATGGGCCAGCTGCGTCCCCTCACGGAAAACCACCTGCTGGCCGTCGGCACGAAGGCCCCGGCCGAGGCCTCGCGCGCCCTGGAGGGCGCCCAGCCCACGCGTTTCACGGTTCCTGCCGAGGTGGACGGGCGCGCGGTCGTGTGCCGCAGCCTGCACATGATCCCCATCGAGTGCGTCGTGCGCGGCTACCTGACCGGCTCGGGTCTGGCCGAGTACCGCCAGTCTGGTTCCGTGTGTGGCATCGCTCTGCCCGAGGGCCTGACCGAGGCCTCGCGCCTCGAGGAGCCGATCTTCACGCCGGCCGCGAAGGCCGAGCTGGGCGAGCACGACGAGAACATCACCTTCGAGCAGACCGCCGAGCGCATCGGCGAGGAGCTCGCGGTCGCGATCCGCGACCTGTCCATCGCCCTGTACAAGGCCGCCCGCGACATCGCCGCCGAGCGCGGCATCATCATCGCGGACACCAAGTTCGAGTTCGGTATTGACGTGACCACGGGCGCCCTCGTGCTCGCCGACGAGATCCTCACCCCCGACTCCTCGCGCTTCTGGCTCGCAGACCAGTGGGTGGAGGGCCAGGTGACACCGAGCTTCGACAAGCAGTACGTGCGCGACTGGCTGGTTTCCGAGCAGTCCGGCTGGGACCGCGCCTCGGGCGCCAACCCGCCCGCGCTGCCCGAGTCCGTCGCAGCCGCGACCGCCGCGCGCTACGTCGAGGCCTACCGCCGACTCACCGGGTCGGACCCCATCCTGTAAATTGACTTGCCCGCCGGGCAAGATGCACGGCGGGATCCTCACCAACAACACAAGGAGGAACGCCGTGGGGCGAATCATCGTGGAAGTGATGCCGAAGCCGGAGATCCTGGATCCCCAGGGTAAGGCTGTCGGTTCGGCGCTGCCCAGGCTCGGAATCACGAGCTTCGAGGCCGTGCGCCAGGGTAAGTGCTTCCACCTGAGCGTGGACGGTCCCGTCACCGACGAGCTCCTGGAGCAGGCCCGCAAGGCCGCCGAAGAGGTCCTGTCCAACCCGATCATCGAGGACGTCGTGCGCGTCGAGGCCATCGACGAGGCCGACGCCCGTTACGCGGGAGGCGCGCAGTGACCCGCATCGGAGTCGTCACCTTCCCGGGCACCCTCGATGACCGCGACGCCGCCCGTGCGGTGGAGATCGCTGGCGCCGAGGCCGTGTCCCTGTGGCACAAGGACGCCGACCTGCACGGCGTCGACGCGGTCGTGATCCCCGGCGGCTTCTCCTACGGCGACTACCTGCGCTGCGGTGCGATCGCCGCAACTGCCCCCGTCATGAGCGAAATCGTGCGCGAAGCCGGACGAGGCCTGCCCGTCCTGGGCATCTGCAACGGCTTCCAGGTCCTGTGCGAGTCGCACCTCCTGCCCGGCGCGCTCATCCGCAACGACCACCAGAAGTTCCTGTGCCGCGACCAGGTGCTGCGCATCGAAAACGCGGACACCGCGTGGACGCGTGCCTACAGCGCCGGCGACACCATCACCGTGCCCCTCAAGAACGGCGAAGGCAACTTCCAGGCCTCCCCCGCCGAGCTCGAACGACTCGAGGGCGAAGGCCGCGTCGTGTTCCGCTACGTCGACTTCAACCCCAATGGAAGCGCCAACGACATCGCGGGCGTCACCAACGCCGAGGGCAACGTCGTCGGCCTCATGCCCCACCCCGAGCACGCGACCGAAGCCGGTTTCGGCCCGCTCTCCCTCGGACCCGACGGTGCCAGCCACCACGGCGGCACCGACGGCCTGGGCATCTTCCGTTCCGTCCTCGCATCCCTCGTCGGCTGACGACGCCACCGCGCCCTCACCCGTGAGGGAGCCCCGGCCTCGTCCCAGACCTTTCGAATGGAAACACGAATGACCTCCGAAAACACCCGCGAGCTGCCCGACACCGTCGAAAACGCCGCCGCGACCCCCGACCAGGACATGCCCTGGAAGGAACTCGGCCTCAAAGAGGACGAATACCAGCGCATCTGCGACATCCTCGGGCGCCGACCCACCAACGCCGAGCTCGCCATGTACTCCGTCATGTGGTCCGAGCACTGCTCCTACAAGTCCTCCAAGAAGCACCTCGCCGAACAGTTCGGCGCGCGCACGACCGACGCCATGAGGAAGAACCTCCTCGTCGGCATGGGCCAGAACGCCGGCGTCGTCGACATCGGCGGCGGCTGGGCCGTCACCTTCAAGGTGGAGTCCCACAACCACCCGTCCTTCGTCGAGCCCTACCAGGGCGCGGCCACCGGCGTGGGCGGCATCGTCCGCGACATCATCTCCATGGGCGCCCGCCCGATCGCCGTCATGGACCAGCTGCGCTTCGGCGCCGTCGACCACCCCGACACGGCGCGCGTCGTCCACGGCGTCGTCTCCGGCGTCGGCGGCTACGGCAACTGCCTGGGCCTGCCCAACATCGGCGGCGAAACCGAGTTTGACCCCTCCTACCAGGGCAACCCCCTCGTGAACGCGCTGTGCATCGGCAAGCTGCGCCACGATGACATCCACCTGGCCAACGCGACCGGCGAAGGCAACCTCGTCGTCCTCTTCGGCGCGCGCACCGGCGGCGACGGCATCGGCGGCGCGTCCATCCTCGCCTCCGAGACCTTCGAAGACGGCATGCCCGCCAAGCGTCCCTCCGTCCAGGTGGGCGACCCCTTCATGGAGAAGGTCCTCATCGAATGCTGCCTCGACCTGTTCGAGGCCGACGTCGTCCAGGGCATCCAGGACCTCGGCGCCGCGGGCATCTCGTGCGCGACCTCCGAGCTGGCCTCCAACGGCGACTCCGGCATGCACGTCGACCTCGAGAACGTGCTCCTGCGCGACCCCACGCTCACCGCGGGCGAGATCCTCATGAGCGAGTCCCAGGAACGCATGATGGCGATCGTGACCCCGCAGGATCGCGAGCGCTTCTTCGAGATCATCGACAAGTGGGACGTCGAGGCCGCGGTTATCGGCCACCTGACCGGCGACGGCCGCCTGACCATCGACCACCACGGCCACCGCATCGTCGACGTCGACCCGAAGACCGTCGCCCACGAGGGCCCCGTCTACGACCGCCCCTACGCGCGCCCCGCGTGGCAGGATGAGCTGCAGGCCGCCACCTCCGAGGACCTTGCGCGTCCCGCCACGCGCGAGGAGCTCATCGCCGACGTGCGCGCCGTGCTCTCCGACGTCAACCAGGCCTCCAAGGCGTGGGTCACCGACCAGTACGACCGCTACGTCCAGGGCAACACCGCCCTCGCCCAGCCCGACGATGCGGGCGTCATCCGCATCGACGAGGAAAGCGGCCTCGGCGTCGCCCTCTCGACCGACGCGAACGGCTGGTACACCAAGCTCGACCCGGCAGCGGGAGCCCGCCAGGCCCTCGCCGAGTCCTACCGCAACGTCGCCGTCGTCGGCGCCGAACCCGTCGCCATCACGGACTGCCTGAACTTCGGCAACCCCGAAGACACGGACGCCATGTGGCAGCTGGTGACCGCCATGACCGCGCTCGCGGACGGCTGCATCGAGCTCGAGATCCCCGTGACCGGTGGCAACGTGTCGCTGTACAACTCGTCCGGCACCGAGAAGGGCCTGCCGAACTCGTCGATCAACCCGACGCCCGTCATCGGTATGCTCGGCATCCTCCCCGACGTCACGCGCGCCAACCCCTCCGGCTTCACCGAAGAGGGCCTCGCCGTCATCCTCCTGGGCACCACCCGCGAGGAGTTCGACGGGTCCGCGTGGGCGCGCATCGCCCGCTCGCACCTCGGCGGCCTGCCGCCCGAGGTCGACCTGAAGGCCGAGGTCGCCCTCGGTAACGTCGTGCGCGCGCTGAGCGCCGCCGACGGCCCGGACGGCCGACCCATCGTGCGCGCCGCCCACGATCTGTCCAACGGCGGTCTCGTGCAGTCGCTCGTGGATTCCGCGCTGCGCTTCGGCATCGGCGGCGTGTTCGACGTGGCCGGGGCTGCTCGCCGCGACTGCGTCGGCGACCATGAGATGCTCCTGTCCGAGTCCCAGGCCCGCGCCTTCGTCGCGGTGCCCGAGGCGGCCGTCAAGGCCGTGTTCGCGGCCGCCGAGGCCGAGGGCGTGGATGCCGTGCGCATCGGCACCACGGGCGGCGACATGCTCGCGATTAGCGGCGTCGACCTGCTCGCCGCCGAAGGCGAAGGCTGCGGCTGGATCGCCTCGATCGACGAGCTGCGCGAGCTGAGCGAGACCGGACGCAAGTATTTCTGAGCACTCGCGTCTGAGTTGTAGCGTCAGGGGGCGCGGGCCTGCGGGCTCGCGCCCCCTGTGCTGTCCTTTGTCTGTTGTCCGTCGGCTTGTTGTGTGGCCGGGGCCTGGGTTGCTGCATGTTGCCCAGTTGTGGCTGTCAATCATCAATTTCGCATGCAATTCCCCCGCGACTATTTCAAACCATGAATTTGTCACGTTGGAATTGCAACGTTTTCTGGGTTTGTTGAAATTTGGTCCAATCGAATTGCATGCGAAATTTGTTTGGCTGGGGTCTTGCCGCCGTCTGAGCAATTTCGCACGTAATTCCCCAGCAGCTTGTTCAAACATTGAAATCAGTTCGTTGGAATTGCAACGTTTTCGGGTGGTCTCGAAAAGTGACCGTGGGAAATTATGTGCGAAATTTGTCTGGCGTTAGCCCCGCCGACCCATGCTGGCCCTGCCAACCGGCCGCAGCCTGCACCGCAGCCTGGCCCTCCGGTCCCTCCGGACCCTACGGCGCCCTCGACACCAGTTGGGCTGGGTCGCTGATGGGTAGTGCACGGGAGGGCCTACGTCTGCGCGCGCGAAAAAGTTCGCCCCGCGCGCTCAAAATGGCCCAAATTCGGCGTTTTTATGCATGCTGGGCGAACTTTTTCGCGGAAGAGCCGCCGGAGGGGCCGTGCCGGGCGAACTTTTTCGCGGAAGAGCCGCGGGAGGGGCCGTGCTGGGCGAGTTTTTTCGTGCCGACCGGTGCTGTGCCCAGTACTTGTAGGCGATGCGGCGCACTTCGGGCTGGCTGCGGTGGGGGTTTTGCACTACACGAAGCCTTCTTGCGGCGTGTCGCCAGCGTGTCGGACCCCCGTGTCGTGCAATTCCCCCCGACTGGTGACGGCGAGGCCGCGGTTTGCAGTGCTGGGGCGCCCAAACCGCAGACCACCTCGGTGAAAAACACTGAAAACGGGCTGTTAGTGGCGAGGTGGTCTGTGTTTTGGGCGCAACGGTGCCTGTCGTGGCGTGTTGCGCGCACGCAAACCCGCTATGTGGAGTGTGGTCGGGGCTGCCCAGGCGCGTATTAGCGGGTGAACGTGCGCATGAGAGGGTCCACGTGGCCACCTGTCGGGTTAACGTGCGAGTTAGAGGGCCCACGCGCAGGTCATCGGGTTAACGTGCGCATTGGTGGGCCCGCGTGCGCATTGGCGGGCCGGGGCCACCACCCATCGGACCGGGGTGTGTGCAAGCGCAAACACAATCTCGCCAGGAACCGGCCAGGACCGATTCGAAGTGTCATCAATTTGCAGTCGCGGTGCATGGGGACGACGCGCGGCAGACCTGTGACAACGCTCCGAAGCCATGCCATATGGTCGAAGTCCTACTAAAAGCTCGTCAATCTTTGGCATACTGAGGGGCGGAAATTATCCGCCACGACAGGAGCTGTCCGTGCCTGAGCAAAACGTCCCCACTGCAACTGAGCAGGCTACTGCAACTGAGCAGGCCCCGGCCTCGTCGGAGGCTGCCGCCAAACCCAGCCTGGGCCGTGTGATCGCCGCGTGGGCGGTGCACGCGTTCACTATCTCCGGACTCGCGTGGGCGACGCTCGCGCTCTTCGCGATGCTCGACAATAACATCCCGATGATGTGGCTGTGGTTCGCCATCGCGCTCATCGTGGATGGCGTCGACGGCACGCTGGCCCGCAAGGTCGGCGTTCGTCAGGTGATCCCCTGGTTCGATGGCGGTGTCGTCGACAATCTCGTCGACTATCTGACGTGGACGTTCCTGCCTGCCCTGTTCATGGCGATGTACCTGCCGTTTGGACCCAAGCCCGTCCCGGTCATCATGATGGTCGTCATCATCGTTTCCTCCGTGTTCTGCTACGCGAACGACGGCGAGAAGTCGAACGATAACTACTTCGTGGGCTTCCCGGCGGCGTGGAACTGCGTGGCGATCGTCATGTACGTGCTTCAGACTCCCGCGTGGGTGAATATTGCGGCGACGATTTTCCTTGCGATTATGACGCTGGTACCGCTGCACTACACGCACCCGGCGCGCGTGAAGCGCTTCCAGATCCCCAACATCATCGGTGCGGCCGCGTGGATTGTCGCGTGCGCGTACCTGGTGGTCGTCTACCCGGTGCAGCCCCTGTGGACTCTGATTCTGTTCTGGGTGGGCGGCGGCTGGTTCATGATCGCGGGCTTCATTCGCACGGCGACCGGCGAGGACAAGTAATCTCCTCGTCACGAACGAATACGAACGTCCCCCGGGCCTTGCGCTCGGGGGACGTTTGTTCTTGGCGGATCCGCTGTCGTGCAGGCGGGGTTGTCGCCGCGACGGCGACGAGGCCGGGGCGGGGTGTGCGATGCCCGGGGGCGAGGCCGTGGTCGGGTGGTTGTAGCGGGCGACCGGGGCCTCCGGCGCCCGGAACACCAGCGGGACGTAGCCGCTGGCGCGCCTACAGTTGCTCCGCGAGGCCTTTCTTGACGGCGCGGTCGCGCCGGTAGCGGAAGACTTCGAGGAAGATCCCGCCGAAGAAGATGCAGGCGATGGCGGTCCAGACGCCCGGGGGAGCGTGGCGCCCGTACATGAGGAAGTACACGTAGGGGGCGAGGAAGGTGACGGCCGCGGTGGCCGCGCCGACGATGCGGTGCCAGAGTTTTTGGCCGGCGACCATTTCGATGAGGCCCCACGTGTAGGGGATCGCGGTGATCATGTCGATGGCCCACAGGATGCGCCAGTCGCCCCGGAAGTGCGGCACGTACATGACGGGGACGGCGCGGGCCATGGAGTAGACGAGGACGACGACGTAGGCGATGAATTTGGGGTTGCGGCACAGCTTGAGGAAGCCGGCGCGTTCGATGATGGAGGCGCCGACGGCTCGCGAGGCGTGCGTCGCGTGCGAGGAGGTCGTCAGCGTGTCGAGTCCGGCCATGGCGACGCGCATGAACTCACGCTGTTCGTCGCTGCCGGATGCCCAGTGTTCGAGGAGCTCGAGGGGGGACATGGCGACGGGCGTGTAGCCGTCGTGCGCCACTCCGGCCTCGTGGATGATGTCGGCGCCGAGGGCGTCGCGCAGCCGGGGGAGGTCGCGTGTGGGGATGTCGGCGATCCACAGGCGTACGCGGCGTTGGATGGCGTCGTGGAGTTCGTGGGAGAGGGCGTGCCCGGCGGCGGAGTGGGGCGAGAAGCCTTCGGCGGCGATGTCTGAGAGTGAGCCGGGAACTTCGACGATGCGGGTGGTGAGGTCTCCGGCGCGGTCGACGCCGGAGATGGCGATGATGGTGGCAGCGTCCCACTGGTAGCTGCGCGCGATCTCGAGGTCGAGGATCGAACGCAGTGTGATCAGGGAAGCGGTGTCACTCACGTGGGGCCTCTCGTTGGAAGTTGGACACAACCATTGTGCCTGACAAAGTGGTCGGATTGCACGCCCGGAGTGGGTGTGGTCGCGCCGCGTAGAATCGGGGTATGGCGAAACGACGGATTGACCCGGGTGAGGGAATGGTGGCGCTGCGCTCGTGGCGCGACGCGGTGGAGCGCGGCGAGGAGCCGTCGCGTGCGGTCGTGTTGACGGCGGTCCGCTTCACTCTCGAGGAGCTTGGCATCTTGCATCCGGGGCGCGCGGTCGAGGTGCGTGTGCCTCCCGCGGGCGCGGTGCAGATCCTGCCGGGGACGACTCACCGGCGTGGCACTCCGCCCGCCGTCGTGGAGACTGATCCGCGCACGTGGCTGTCGCTCGCGTGCGGGCTCCTCACGTGGGACGAGGCCGTGGCAGGGTCTGCGGTGAGCGCTTCGGGTGAGCGCACGGACCTGGGGCCCTTCCTGCCGCTCGTGTGAGCAACAGGGCAGGTGACGAGGCAGGGGCCTCGGTGTGTGGGGCTCAGGCCTCGAGCTGGGGGATGCCGAAGCGCGCTTCGAGCTTGGGGGCGAGCCACTTCTGGGAGCCCTTGTAGGCGTAGCGCTGGGCGACGGCCGCGATGGCGGCGGAGGAGGCTGCGAAGAGGACCAGCGAGGCCATGGTGACGTCGTCGGCGTCCTCGGCGGGGATCGGTCGGCCGGTTGCGATCTTCCAGCCGGCTTCGAAGAGCTTGGAGGCGGCGAAGGCCGCTCCGGCGATGACGACGGTCGTGGCGACCTTTTCGATGGTGGCTGAGTCCATGGTTGCCTCCTGGCGTGGGGGGGTGGTTGTCCCTTCGCGCGTGCGCGTGCTTCCATGATGCCCCACGCGGGGCTCTTGCGCGAGGGCCACGGGCGTGCTGCCCTATGCTTGAACGGTAGTGTCCCCGTCAGAAGGATTCCTCATGGCTCGCGCCCGCTCTGTTTTTGCGTTGTCGGCCCTCGCTGTTGCGGCGACGACGGTGGCGGCTTGTTCGCCGTCCGTGTCCTCGAGTGCGCCTCGGGATCCGTTTGCGTCGCCGATTGTGCCTGGCCAGAGTGCGCGCGCGTCGTCGAGCGCGGCCGGGCATGGCACGATTGATGCGCCGACCCCGCGTAGCGGTTCGGGCACGGTGACGGTCGCCCTGGTTGGTGGCGCGCAGCTGCCGATGGAGACGGCTCAGGAGTTTACGAAGGCGACCGGTTTTACGGTGGCGGCTGTGCCGGTGGACAGTGTGGATGAGCTCGCGAAGACGAACGCGGACGTTGTTCTGGGTCTCGATGGCGCGGACGCGTTGCAGGCGAGCGCGTCGGGCGCGATTGCGACTGTCGCGCCGCAAGATACGGTGACGCTGTCGGGTACGGCGGTGGAGGGCGCGGCTGGCGCGGTCGCCTACGGCCGCGATGATGTCTGCGTCATCGCCGACAAGTCGTGGATGAGCGCGAATGGGCGT
Organism: Pauljensenia sp. UMB3104; assembly: GCF_030217285.1. NCBI lineage: Bacteria > Bacillati > Actinomycetota > Actinomycetes > Actinomycetales > Actinomycetaceae > Pauljensenia > Pauljensenia sp. UMB3104. Next base: position 45,110 of record NZ_JASONN010000013.1, read on the forward strand.
CCGTTGCCGACCTCGTTTGGTGATCTGACGTCGCCGCGTATCCGCGCGCTGCTCGCGGTCCCGGACCCGGCCTCGTCGTCGGTGGGTCGCGCGTTCGTGCAGGAGGCGGCCGCGCAGACGGGCGAGGGCTTGGGGTCGTTCGCGCAGTCTCTGAACCCGCGTGTGGACCCGTCGCTGGGAGCGACGGTGGGCGCGTGGACCGCTGGCGCGCACGTGTCCGATGGGTACTTGTCCGAGGTCGTGGGTGCCTCCGCGGGAACGTCGGGCGCGTATCCGCTGGTTGTGGCGCCGCGCTCGCTGGCTGCCGCGGCCGCGACGAACACGGGTGCGGACTCTTACGGCACGCCGATTTCGTCGACGTGCATTGCCCGCATCATGTACGCGGCGGCGACGGGGTCGTCGGCTTCTGATGGCGCGGAGTCGCTGATTGCTTGGCTGCAGGGGGAAAGCGCTCAGCGTTCGTTGGCGACGACGGGTGCCGCGTATCCGATTGATGGTGCGCTCGCGGCCGACACGAAGGCCAGTTGGCTCATGGGTATCACGGGCGAAGCGGTCGTCGCTGACGAGACGGTGGGTTCACTGGATGCGCTTGATGCTTGGCTGGCCACGTGGTCCTCGGCGCTGGCCGCGCCTGCACCCACCCCCTCGCAGACTCCTGCCGCCGACGCGGGATCCGATCCCGGCGCGTCCAACGCAGGGCAGGATCAGGCGCCCTCGGATGAGACGGGCGACGGCGATCCGGGCGACGAGGAGTAGCCCCGCCGCGCCCCCACGAGTCGAGTCAGCCTCGCAGCATTGCGGGGCTGACTTTGCATTCCTCCCCGATGCGCATGGGGGCGATGAGGCCCGCTTCGCGTAGTTCGAGGAGGCGCGGCACGGTGCGTTCGACGACCTTCCACGGGTCGATCGTGTTGAGGTAGATACGCGTGCCGCCCTCGAAGCCAGCGAGGGTCGAGATGCGCCACTTGAGCAGGATGCGCCAGCGCATGGGGGTGGAGACCGTGGGCGGGCGGTGGTACCACTCTTCGTTCGCGGGCACCTCGACGCCGGTTGCGGCGTGCGCGGCGTGGAGGATGTCCGAGATGCCTCGCATGGCCTCGGGGCTGACCTCCCAGGGGTTGGCGGCCTTGCCGAGGGGCCAGATCGCGATGCCGGGGAAGCGGTGCCCGAAGCCGGCGAGGGCGACGGCGTGCTGGTTCTGCGCGATGAGGAGCTTGCGCGTGGCCGCGACCGTGAAGATCTGGTCGTAGATGTCGGGCTGGGCGCGCAGGCGTTCCAACTCGGCCTCGGTTTGCACGGACAGGTCGTCGATGGCGACAAGCTGCTTGTGGAGGTGGTCGAAGGACGCGCCGGCGGGGCGCAGCCAGTTCTGGAAGGTGGCGACGTAGCGCACGGCGGGGTCGAGGTCGTAGAGGTCGCGCATCGAGCGGGCCGTGTAGGCCGTGTACTGCGCATGCTCCTCGGGGGTGAGGGTGCCCGACCCGGCCAGCTGGTGGGCCTCGGTGGCCCCGTCGACGTAGTGGCGCCTGCCGATGATGAGGTCGTGGCCGCCGGAGAAGAAGCCGTTGGCGGCCTGCAGGCGCGCGGTTTCGCTGGTGGCGGTGAACTCGCCCTCGCTCATGCCCGAGGCCAGCATGCGGGCGCGCACGACGTTCATGACGTGCTCGTATCCTGCGTCCGAGGCCAGGTAGTGGGCCATGCGGCGTCGGTCCGCCTCGGAGGGGACGTGGCCGTGGTTGAGGTGCCAGTAGTTGTAGGAGACGATCTCGAACAGGTTCGGGATGCGTCGGAACTGCGCAACCGTGTCGGTCAGCTGGTCGGCACCCAGGGCGTCCAGCTGTTCCCAGGACCCGTCCTCGTGGCGCACGAGGCGCGACTTTTCGGGAGGGGTTTCGAGGTAGCGTCCCGAGCAGAACGCGCAGTGGTGCCCGTCGGCCTCGTGGTCGATGGGGTTGTGATCCGCGTGCGGGGCGGTCAGGGGCCGGTTGCCGCGGCCCGGAACGGTCCACACCTCGGTGCCCGTGAGCAGGTTTTGCTGTTTGACGGTGCCGTCGGCCAGTCGGACGATGGCGCGGTCGGCGCGCGTGAGCTTGGAAGCCATACCTGTATCGTACCCGCCCTCAGAGTCGGTCCATCGTGGCCGGATGCGATCCCGTGCGCCCGGCTTCGCCCTCGTCCAGCGCGTCGATGCGCGCGCTCTGTTCGGGGGACAGCGAGAAAGAGAAGAGATCGAAGTTGGTGGCCATGCGCGCTGGGCTCAGTGTCTTGGGGAAGACGACGTGGCCGCGGTCGAGGGCCCAGCGCAGGGCGACCTGGGCGGGGCTCACGCCGAGCTGGGTCCCGATCTCGATGAGCGTCGCCTCGGTGACGGCGCGTCCGCGCGCGAGGGGGGACCAGGCCTCGAACACTATGCCGAGTCCCTGCGCGTAATCGCGCAGCGCGGCGTTGGGCAGGAAGGGGTGGGCCTCGACCTGGAGGACGTGCGGGGCGACCGTGGCGACGTCTCGGACGGCCTCGATGTGCTCGCGCTCGTAGTTCGACAGGCCGATCGCTCGCGCGCGGCCAGCAGTAAAAGCGTCTTCGAGGGCGGGCCAGGGCAGGGCGACGTCGCCCCCGTAGAGCGTGGGCAGCGGCCAGTGCACGAGGAGGAGGTCGACGTAGTCGGTACGCAGGTCCACGAGGGAACGCTCGATCGAGGCGGCAGCCCGCTCGGGTTCGTGGTTGGAATTGTCGACCTTCGTGGTGACGAACAGGTCCTCGCGGGCGATGCCCGAGGCCTCGAGCGCTGCCCCGACCTCGGCCTCGTTGCCGTACATCTGGGCGGTGTCGATGTGGCGGTACCCGACCTCGAGGGCGCGGCTTACCGCGTCGTACGCGTCCTCGGGTGCGACCTTGTAGGTGCCGAAACCGAGCACGGGGATGGGCGTGCCCGTCGGGAGGGTGAGGGTCGGAATCGGGGACGAGGCCGGGGCGGGGCCTGCGGGATGCGGGGTGTTCATCGATGAATCCTCCTAGTCGCCACCAGTGTAGCCTCCCGCGTCGGGGGCGGTCGCGGTCGGCGCTCGCGCTGGCGGTCGGTGTGCCGTACCGTTGTCCTGGTTTCGGCGCCGCGTCGGTGCCCGTTCGAGTACACAGGAGAAATCATGATCAATGCATGCGAGACGGAGGACGGCGTCGTCTTCGATATGAGCGAGCTGGAGTGCGACGCGCTGCGCTCATACGCCGATGGGTTCCTCGCCGACCCCGCGCATCCTTTTGTTGAGGTGCTGCGCAGCCAGGGCCTCGTCGTCGGCGATACTCCTGTCCCGCACCTCGCCGCGGTCCTCGATGGGTTCGCGCAGGCGACGAAAGTGCTCACCGCCTGGGTCGTCGCTCCGGCCGGATGTCGCCTCGTCACCTTCTTCGTCGGCCCGCGCTCCGTCGTCGTGTCGCGGTGTGACGATGAAGGTATGTACGGCGGCGAGGAAGACATGCTGTCGGTGTGGGCGATCGATGTTGCGCAGCTGAGGGAGACGTTCCTCGAGCTCAGCGCCTTGGGAGAGCCGTCGGGCGAGGGGATTGTGCCGACGGCGGTGCCGGAGGTGTTCTTCACGGCCCTGGAACAGGGCGACGTCCCACAGATCCTCCTGCAGGTGCCGAGGGTTGCTCGCGAGATCGCCGAGGTGATCGATGCCGAGGTCGACGAGGCGACGGGAGCCTTCTGGGCGGACGTCGCGGACGAGGCGTGGGTGGTGCTTGGCGTGCGGGTCGTTGATGCGGTGTCGTACCCGGATCTGTCGGGCGAGAGCTGGCGATTGCTCGCCACCAGCGAGGAGGTCTGCGAGGTGCTGGCGGGCGTGGAGTTCGCCGAGCTGTACCCCGACGAGGTGCCCTTGCTGGCGGATAAGGATGGCGAATTCAGGGCGGCTGTTGCGCCGTCGTCGCCGGAGGTGCTCTGGGAAGATATTGAGGACGTTCTCGCCGAGTAGGTCCCCGCGTGAGCGATAGATCTCAAAATTTGAGACTGTCGGCTGACAAATAATTTCTGTCCCAATGGTCAGAGCGCCCTCGGGGGCGGTTTTTCCTGGTTTTGGAAGACGTTCGCCTCGACTTTGGAGGGCTCTGGCTGTTTGACGGGTGCTTTGTTGGAATATCACTGAAAAACTTGAAAAAGGCATCTGCAACGTGGTTGGCACTTTTATTGGTGTCACGGTCGATTTCCCTGATATTCCCCGTCATTTCGGGAACCCCTGTCTAACTAGCTGGTAGGGTTTTTGTTAGGTAACCCACCGCCGATTCCCCGCTCTAACAACGATTTTGGCGTACGATAGATACTGTTCAACCACGATCGTCTACACGTCCAGACAACGAACGGAGAGTTATGTCGGTTCGCAATGCCCTGCTGGCGCTTGTTGCGCAGCAGCCCGCCGGTGTCTACCGCCTGAAGCAGATGTTCGAGGAGCAGACGTGCGGAGCATGGCCGCTGAATATTGGCCAGGTCTACCAGACGATGCAGCGCCTCGAGCGCGACGGCCAGGTTGTGTCTCACGCTGAGACCAACGCGGGCCGTGATTCCGAGGTCTTCGAGCTGACTGATGCTGGCCGCGATGTCCTCAACGCCTGGTGGTCCACCCCCGTTCCCCGCGAACATCCCGAACGTGATGAGCTCGTTATGAAGCTCGCTGTGGCTGCCGCCGATCCCACGGTCGACGTCGAGGCCATGATCCAGACCCAGCGTCGCTCGACCCTGGGCTCCCTGCGCGATGTGACCCGCCTGAAGGCTTCGGCTGATGAGGGTGAGCTCGCGTGGAAGCTCATTCTTGAGCGTCACATCTTCGACCTCGAGGCCGAGCTCAACTGGCTCGACCACATTGAGTCCGGTGCGGTCTCCGAGGCCGCGCGTCGCGCCGCCTTCGCCGCTGCGAAGGGTCGCTCGATGAACTGGGCTCAGGCTGAGGCCGGCATTTCGGAGCGTGCCGGGGTGCGATGAGCCAGCCTGTGCCGCTACCGATCAGGATGGCGGGTGTCGGACATGAGTTCGGCGCTGACGGCGTCCGAGTGAGAGCGCTCGACGGGATCGACCTTGAGGTCGCACCCGGCGAGCTTCTCGCTGTTATGGGTCCCTCCGGCTCCGGTAAGTCGACGCTGCTGTCGATTGCCGGTGGCCTGGAGCGTCCGACCCGAGGGCATGTCTATATCAACGGGGTTGACCTGGCGGCCCTGGATAGCGTTCATCGTGCCGAGGTTCGTCGTCGGTCGATTGGATACGTCTTCCAGGATTACAACCTGATCCCCTCGCTGTCGGCCCTCGAGAACGTTGAGATGCCGCTGCAGCTCGATGGTGTGAGTCCCTCCAAGGTGCGCGAGGCCGCGATGGCCGCGCTGGAGGAGGTGGGCGTTGCGGACCTGGCGGATCGTTTCCCGGAGCTCCTGTCCGGTGGCCAGCGCCAGCGCGTCGCAATCGCCCGCGGACTCGTGGGTAACCGCTCGGTCATTCTTGCTGATGAACCGACGGGTGCGCTCGATTCTCACACTGGTGAACAGATCATGTTGGTGTTGCGTGATCACATTGATGCCGGTGCAGCCGGTATCCTCGTGACTCATGAGGCCAGAATGGCCGCATGGGCAGATCGGACTGTCTTCCTGCGCGACGGTCGCATTGTCGACCGATCGAGGGGGGATTCGCTGAAGGATCTGCTGGCAGACACTGCACCAAGGATCTGATGAACCGACTCAGCACACGGATGAGGCGATGGGGAGTAGTACTCCGCATCGCCTCTCGTGATGCGCGCCAAAGCCTGGGCCGTACGGCCACGGCGGTCTTCTTGATCTCCCTGCCGATCATCATTGCGATCGCGGCGATCACCTTCTGGGACGTCACGACCTCGCAGCGTTACCAGGCCTCGTCGTGGCTCGGCCACCGCAGCGACGTCCAGGCGGTGACGCTGCACCGGTCGTCGACGGCCATCGAGCAGGACTTCACCGCGGACCGCCTGTCGAAGACGGCCTCGAGCGACGAGGTCTCGGTGTCGATGGACACCCTCCAGAACTGGCTGCCCGAGGGCGATCAGCTGATCGCCGTCGATACGCTCTACCAGCTGCGCCTGGAAAAGGCCGACGGCACGGGCTTCACGGTCGATAACGGCACGCAAACGGCTTCGCTGGAGGCGCCGCGCGTGAACGCGGGTGGTAAGAGCGGGCCTTTGGCCGCAGGCCATGCCGTCATTTCCGAGGACGTGGCCCGGGCCCTGTCGGTGAGCGTCGGTGACTCGGTGAACCTGTCCCTGACAATCGCGAAGGAACGAGCGACTCAGTCCCTGAAGGGCAACGTCGTGATCGACTCCATCATTGGGGGTTCCGAACGCGCGATTATCGGCGACGGGACGCTTCCGATTGACCGCCTCGCGGTCGCGGGGCGCACGCAGACTGCCTGGTTCGTGACGGGACCGACGCCGGTGTCGTGGGAAAAGATCCGCGAGCTGAACGCGTCCGGTTTCTCGGTCCTGTCCCGCCAGGTCCTGGCAAACCCGCCCGACGCCTCGGCCCTGCCCTCGCAGATCGCCCAGTACGAGGTCCCCCAAAGTACTCGGAGCGCCAACCCGTGGCAGTACCTGCTGCTCGTTGCCGGTATTCTCCTGATCCTCACGGAGATGATTCTGCTCATCTCGCCGCTGTACACCGTTGCTCAGCGCTCGGTCATGCGCACGGCTGCCATGATTGTCGCTAATGGCGGTGACCGCACCGACGGCCGTCGCCTCACGATCGCCCACGGCGTGATCATCGGCCTCTACTCGGCTGTGTTTTCCGCGGTCTTCTCAGCGGCCGCGATGGTGGGAATCGGCATGTGGTCGGGCCTGGGTATTGGCATCGTCCCGTGGTGGCCCCTCGCGCTGTCCGTGCTTCTGCCGGTACTCCTATCGCTCATGGCGTCGGTGTCACCGGCCCACACGACGTCCCATATTGACACCTCCGCCGTTATCGGCGGTCGCGTGTGGGAGCCGTCGCGCCTCGTGCGTCGCCGCATGATCTACCCGTTGGCGCTTCTGGCGGGTCTGCCACTCCTCGGTGTGGCCGCCTGGTTCGGTTCGGTGCTCGCTCTCGTCGTCGGTATCGGCCTGCTGGAGGCGGGTCTGATCGGCTCGATCCCCTACATCTTTACCCGGTGGCGCGTTCCCAACCGCCGCGCGTCGATGAGCATGCGCCTGGCGCTGCGCGACGCCGTTCGCAATGGCCACCGCACCTTCCCGGCCATGGCCTCGATCCTGACGACGGTGTTCGTGGCGTGCGGTCTGCTCATCACCCTGTCTTCCTCGAACGAGGCCGGCTGGAACTCGCGCCCGCACGTGGGGCAGCGGGGCCAGGTCTTCGTGTCGACGGTTGACCGCACGGATTCGGTCAAGCGCTCGCGCGACCTCATGAAGTCGGCTGTTGATGCGGTCGACGGCCAGCGCGGTGTCACCTCGCAGGCGACGCTGAACGGCTTGGCGTGGAATAGCGGCCCGGGTGGCCCGACCACGATGGTCGAGGCGGTGCACCCGTACAACAATTCGACGTTCACGATGTCGACGAACATGGGCACCATGACGGAACTGGACGTGGCGTACATGGTTGATGACGGCACGTATCTGCGTCAGGCTGGGTACTTCAGCAACGAGGACGACATGGTGCGTGCGATCGCTACCTTGAACGCCGGCGGCGTCCTCATTCCCGACCCGGACTACATCGATGGTGCGGGCCAGGTGACGCTGCGGAGCCTCGACATGAGTGCCATCGCGGAGGCGAAGGCGGCGGGAGCGTCGGACGATAACCTGCCGGACGCCAAGGTGACGACCGTCCAGACCTTCGTTGCCTCGCCCCTGACTCGCGTCAACGTCATCGTGCTGTCGCCGACTGCGGCGTCCTACCTCGGACTCCAGGTGCGGCCTCTGGGTGAGCTCCTCACCGTCGATCATCCGGTGAGCCCCGTCGATGCTCCGTCGTTCCAGGCGACGATTGCGCGCCAGGTGCCCGGCGCCTCGGCCCAGGTGATCGTGCCGACGATGCGCTCCCTTGTCCTGCCCTACGTCGCGGCGCTTATCGCGGTTGTTGCCGCGGCCGCCACGGTCGCTCTCGTTGTGGCGCTGTCGGCCTCGGATATGCGCCCCGACCTCGATACGCTCGATGCGATCGGTGCTGCCCCCGCGATGCGTCGCCATGTGACGACCTGGCAGGGCGTTGTCCTCGCCCTGAATGCGATCCCGACGGCGGTCCTCGCCGGCCTCGTTGTCGGCGTTCTTGCCGTCATCACGTTCGCTCGCTCCCGCATCTTCCCGACCCTGACCACGCTGTGGCCGGTCGTGCCGTGGGGTGCGCTCCTGGGCATGCTCATCGGCATACCGATCCTGTGCGCGCTCGTCGCGATCGTCCTGACGCCCCGCCACCAGAAGCGTCTGCGTCGCATCAACTAGGGGACGCCGATGAGTCAGACCCCCGACGACGTCGTAATCCCCGCCGGCGCGCTCGCATCGTCGTCCGTGCGCGTCGATACCTGGCTGTGGGCGACCCGTCAGCTGAAATCACGTTCCCAGGCGACGGCCGCCGTGCGCGCTGGGCACGTGCGCGTGAACGGGGAGCCCGTCAAGGCGGCCTACAAGGTGCGCGTGGGTGACGAGGTGCGCCTGCGCATTGAGGGATTTGACCGCATCCTTGGGGTCGTCCTGCTCCTGGCTAAGCGCGTCTCCTACCCGCAGGCGCGTACCGCCTACGATGACCGCACGCCGGAGCGCCCGCGCGTGCATATTCCCGTCGCCATGCGGGAGAGGGGCAGTGGGCGCCCAACCAAGAAGGAGCGTCGCGAGCTCGATAGGCTGCGCGGCTACGATTCCCACGAGCACTACTAAGCTCATCGACGAGGCCGGGGCCGGCCCGGTGGGGTGCGTGCGGGGGTGTCATCGCGGCTGAGTTGCTTCCGGGGCTCGACCGACAAGCGTCGGCTGCGGATGCACGAACCCCGCCGCCCACGGGGCGACGGGGTTTCGCGTGTCGGAGCGCCGCGTTACTCGTTCGGGTAGAACGATGACACGGTGATCTTGTAGTACTCGCCCCAGGTGGGGTCGTAGGGAGCCTCGATCAGCGTGCTGCCGTTACCGCTGCTGTCCAGGGTGACGATTGCGACGTTGTTGATGTCGTGGCCCTTCGACGTCAGCGCGTTGTTCGTCGCGCGCACGGTCATGTCGAGCGTGACTGTCGTGGAGGAGAAGGACGCGAGATCCTTCTTGATCGTGTCGTTTGCCTTAACGGTCGCGGTGCACGTGATCTTCGTGCGTGATGCATTAATAGTGCACTCGCTGGTGGTGTCGAAAGCCGAGTTGGGATCGTTGTTAGCAACGAGGTCACTAATGGTGACCTTCTTCTGGCACTGCTGATCGACAGCGTGCTGAGCCGTCTCGCTCACGTCGAGGTAGAGCTGACGTAGCTCGTCGAACTTCGCGACATTCTCGGGTGTGATCTGCGAGCACCAGTAGGAGGCGAGCTCCTGACCGGCCTGCTCGCGAGTCGCCTGGGCCTCGTCGCGCATGTTGGTAGCGGACTTGGCGGTCATCGCAGTCGCAACAAGCATGGCGATCGTCAAGACTGCGAGGAGCGCTGCGACGATGAAGGTGACGCGGTTGAAGATGGACAGGCCCTTGCTCTTAGCGGGCTTCGTGGTGGCCGCGGTCGCGGTGGGAGCCTCGGTGGCTGCGGTGGCCGCGGGGGACGCTGCGGTGTTCAGGTCAGTCACTGGATTGCCTCCTGCACCTTCTGGAGCTCACTCTTTGCGTCATCGAGGATGGACTGAGAATGCGCGACGTCCTCGCGCGCCTTTCCGTGCATGCCAGTCGCAATGATGCTCGTGCCCAGGAAGAGGACGACGAGGAGCGAGGCGATGACGGCGAGGGCGATCTGTCCGCCGGTGGCCTTGGTGGCAGGCGTCTGGGCCACGGGGGTGAACTGCACCGTGGTGTCGGTGGGCTGCGGCACGGCCTGAGCGGCGGTGGCCGCGGTCTCGCCGGTGGCCGCGGCATCGCCTGCGGCGTTCGGGGTTTCGGAATTCGTGGCGGTGTTGGAAATGGGCGCGGCCTGGTAGCGGTCGGTCCACTGCGCACCGTCCCACCAGCGCAGCTGGTCGGTTCCTGCAGGGTCTGCGTACCAGCCCTGGACGGGGTTACTCACGAGGAGGCTCCTTTCACTGTGTCCCCCTCATTCTATGGGAGCATCAATTTTATTGATTCGGTCAGTGATTGGCTTCACGTGAATAGGGGGTAGCGGGACCTCGTTCGATTCTGGTGTTACTCGTTTGGGAAGAAGGAGCTCACCTGAATGTCGTACGCGCTGCCCCAGCTGGGGTCGACGGGAACATCGAAGGTCACGGTCCCGCTGCCGCTCGAATCGAGCGTCACGGTCGCGACGTTGTCGATGACGTGCGGCTGGGTTACCAAGCTCGTCTGGGTGTCCGCGACGCGCATGCGCAGGGTCGCGGTCGTTGACGGATAGTTTGCGAGTTTGAGCCGCATCGTCGTTGGACTGGCGTTCACGGTAGCGGTGCAGGAGGCGGTGCCCTGCGACTCGTTGAGGGTGCACTCGGGATCGACCGTGAAGTCGTACAGGGGATCCGCGCGGCGGATAATTTCCGCGATGGAGACGCGCGCCTTGCACTGTCGTTCGATCTCCGCTTTGAGGTCATACGACGCTGCGTCGTAGTCCTTGTACAGGTCGGGCACCTTCTCGGCGTTGTCCGGGATGATCTGGTCGCACCAATTGGCGGCCTTGATCTCGAGCGTGCGCTTCTTAGTCTTCTCCGTGTCGTTTGTGAGCTCGCGGACCTGAGCGCTGCGGGAGGCCGCCAGCGACAACAGGGCGACGGTTGCGACCGCGCTGATGACGACGATGATGGCCATGATCCAGTTGACGATGCTCAGGCCTCGGCTCTTCGTCGCGACCTTTGTCGCCGGGCGAAGGGAGGTCGGGGAAGAATTCTCGCTCACTTGCCCGCGTCCTTCGCTTCCTGGAGGTCCCGCTCGGCCTGATTGTAGGTTGATTGAGCGCGCTGGAGGTCCTCCCCGTCACGGACGTACACGCTGCCGGCCAGCACGGCGCCGACGACGAAGAAGAACGCCAGGAGCGCCAGGATCGCGGCAGTGACGATCTGCGAGGCGGGCGGCTGCGCGGTGGGCTTGGCCGCCGCGGGTGTGGCCGCAGCAGGCACCTGACCGGGGTTGCTCACGGGGAGGCTCCTTTCACTGTGTCCCGCCAATTTTAGGTCAGCGCCAATTGGTGGAATCTGTTCAGTGATGGGCCTCACGTGTTTGTCAGAGGCTGGTCGGCCACCAGGAGGTCATGGTGAACCCGCACTCGGTCTTGTCGGTCATCGCCGGGTCGTACGGAACGGAGATCGTGAACGTAGCAGGGGTTCCCGGCGTGAGCGTGACAGTTGTGGTCCCCTGGTAGGGGGAGGAGGGGTTCAGGGTCGTGCCCTTGTCGAGGGTGTAGCCGGAAATCGTCAGTTCGAGCGGCCCGAGCGAGGAGATGGGGCTCGCGGAGTTCAAGGTGATGGTGCCGTTGATCGTCGTGGTCACCTGGTCGGTCGTGCACTCGGGGACGCCGGGGCTGAAGGCGGCGTCGGCGCCGGCGCCGGCGCGCTGCGCGTTGGCGAGAGTCTCCTTGGGGGCGCATTCCTGGTGAATGGCGTCCTTGACGGCCTGCGTCGCCGAATCGTAGGTCTTGATGGCGTCGCGGATCGAGGCGGCCGTGTCGCGGGTGACGGAATCGCACCATGCCTTAGCGTCCTTGTGGACGTTGGCGGCGTCAAGGCGGGTCTTCGCGTCGGTGATCTGCTGGTCGACCGCGGCCTTCTCGGATTGCGCCTGCTCGGCCTGCGCCTCGTAGCTGGACGCAGAATGCGAACGCCAGACGTTGATGCCGCCGACGACGGCGGACAGGATGATGAAGATGACCGCGAGGGCGGCTCCGGCGACGGTCGCTGCGCGCAGTGGTGCGGGTGCGCTCACTTGTTGGCCTCCTCGATCTGGCGGTTAATGTCCGCGAGCGTGGACTGCGCGGTGTCGAGCTCCTGCTGCGCGGTTTCGGCGCGGCTCTTCGCGTCATCGTGGATGCGACCGCTGGCGCCCAGGTGGGACCATGCGAGAACGAGGACCGCGATGAAGACGGCGACAAGCATCCAGGAGGCGACGCAGCCGAGTGTCCACTTGAGGGTGCCCGAACGCTTCGGGGTCTCCTGGGAGGGCTCGGATTCGTCGGGCATCGGGATCGGGGCAGCGCCTGCCTCGTCCATCGACGAGGCGGGGGTGGGCTCCCACGCCGCCGTCTCCTCGGGGGAGGGGGCGGGTACGGTGTCCTCCCAGTACGAGGGTTCCTCGGGGGAGGGGATCGGCGGGACCTCGGCAGCGTCCTGAACCGGCGCGTTCGCCGCTACCTGCTCCTGCTGAGCGTAGTGCTGGGCCTCGTCGTAGGCGGGGATTGCCTCGGCGGTCTCAGACTGCGCGGGGGTCGCCTCGTAGGGTTCGACGTATTCCGTCCAGGCATGACCGTCCCACCAGCGCAGCTGCGCGGCACCGGTCGGGTCGGCGTACCAGCCTTCCGCGGGTTCGCTCATCGTGATTCTCTCTCCCGTGTCGTGTCAAAACCGAGGGTATGGTCAGGGAGTCTAGTCGCCGCAGGGATGGCGGGCAACTATATGCTCAGACCCCGCTGGGCCAGATGCTCACAGCGCGGACGATGCAGGATCCCGAGTCGAAGGAAGGCAACGGTACAGTCGATGTCAGCGAGGCTGATCCGCCCGCGGGGACGGTGACCGTCTGCTTGTCCGAGGGCTGATAACCCTTGATGGTAGAGCTGGGGACGAGGTAGAACTCGACGCCGACATCGTACGCTGAGAGGCCAGCCAAGTTCGCTCCGGTAATGGATACGGATCCGGTGATTGTTACCGAGGATGCCCCCGCAGAGCAGGAGGGGGTGTCTTGCTTGATCATATCCTGCGATGCGTCTTTCGCATACGCCTCGATAAAGTTCTTCTTCTGCGGGCAAATGTGGCCGATGGCCTCGCGGCGCGTCGCCGTCAGGTTCGTGTATTCTCGCGCCTTCAGGTCAAGCGAGGTGAAATCTGCATTCGCGCTCGTCAGCCCGTCACACCACGCCTGAGCTTCCTTCTTGTTGGTCTCCTCTGCGATCTTGGTGCGAGTCGTCGCCGTCTCGGTCTCCGTTTCCTTGGCCTGATCACGCATGGACTGGGCGTCGCTCTGCGCCTGTCGGGCGGCCTGATGGGTGGAACGCGCACCGAGTCCCAGGCCAACCGACAGGATCAGAAAGAGGATGGCGAGGCAGGCGCCGATGATCGTCAGAACTTTCATGCCGCTGTGGGACCCTGAAGCCTGTCGCGTGGGTGCTTGCGCGGGGGTGGGAACGTAACTCACTTCTGCAACTCCTCAAGTTCCTTCTGGGCCTGATCAAGCTCTTGTTGTGCCTGGTTGAGCTGGGCCTGAGCGTCGTCACGTTCGCTGACCGCGGGTGCGAGCTCCGCACGTGCGTGGCTGTAGGAGGTGCCCGCGATGATCGTCGTCACTGCGAAAACGACGACGGCCACCCACGCTGCGACTGTCGCGATCTTCCAGCGCGAGGAGGTCTGAGAGTCCTTGGTCTGTCCGGCCTTCTTATCCCGCGCGTCCTTCTTTGGCTGGTCGAACTTGGGTTCGGAGCCGTAGGGATTCGAGGAGACGGTCGGTGCCTGCTTGTTGGACGGCAGGTGGGGGCCCTTCTGGGTGTTCGTCTGCTGTGCGCCGCCGCCCTGTGCGATGCCAGCCTGAGCGCTGGTGGCAGCTCCCTGCTGCGGCATACCCTGCTGGGGGAAACCCTGTTGCGGCATACCCTGCTGGGGTCCACCTTGCTGTGGGAAGCCCTGCTGTGAGAAGTTCTGTGGCGCGCCCTGCTGGGGGCCGCCCTGTTGCGGGAAGCCTTGCTGCATGCCCTGCTGGGGGAAGCCCTGCTGAGGCATGGCCTGCTGAGGCATGGCCTGGCGCTGGGTGGGCATCGGCTGGTACTGCTCGGTCCACATGCCACCGTTCCACCAGCGCAGGCGGGGAGAGCCTGCGGGGTCTGGATACCATCCGGGTGCTGGTTGAGACATGACCGTCCTTTCAGTTTCTCGCATCAGTGTAGCCAATCCGTGAGCTTCATAACGTGCGTAGTTATCCACTCTCCCTGATCGTGTTCGGGATGACAGGTACTCTGAAAGGTATGGCCTCTCTTTTCACGTCTTCGCCCCTGCTCGCGCTCTTTGTCGTTGTTGCGTTGGGTGCGGCGATCGGGGCCATCCGGATCGGCCCGCTGCGCTTCGGTGCGGCCGGCGCGCTCTTCGTCGGCCTCATCGTCTCGGCGGTCCACCCCGAGGTCGTGAGCACGCACATGTCGATCGTCCAGCCGATGGGCCTGGCCTTCTTCGTGTATTGCGTCGGCATCTCTGCGGGAGCGACCTTCTTCCAGGATTTGCGCAAGCAGACGAACCTCCTCGCGCTGACGACGATCGTGTGTATTGTCGGCGCGGCTATCGCGCTCGCGGGCGGACGTCTCCTCGGCCTGTCGTCCGGCCTGACCTCGGGCCTGTTCACGGGCGCCCTCACCGCCGCGCCTGCCCTCGATACGGCCACGCGTCTCACGGGGGACGCAAATGCCGCGGTCGGCTACGCCTTCGGTTATCCGGTTGGCGTCATCGGTGGCATCCTCATCGTGACCCTCACGGTGACGAGGAAGTGGCTGGGTCCCAAGGACACGCCTTCCCTGGCGGGCGCGTCCCTTGAGGCCGTCAGTGTGCACGTGACCAAGCAGATCAACACCCGTGATATTGCAGCGTGGCGTGAGCAGCGTGTGCGCCTGTCCTACCTGCGACGTGATGGCCGCACGCGCGTCATCGCCCCCGGCGAGGACCTGCTGCCCGGCGACCACGTCGTCATGGTCGGCGATCCCACGTCGATCAAGGACACAGCACCCCTCGTCGGTGAGATCCTCGACCACAACCTCGAGGATGATCGCTCCGACCTGGCATTCGAGCGCATCGTCGTGTCTAACCCTGACGTCGCGGGCCGCAGCGTCTCCGAGCTCAACGTCACCAAGCGCTTCGGCGCCGTCATCACGCGCGTGCGCCGAGGCGACCTGGACCTCCTGGCCCGCGACGACCTCGACCTCCAGCTCGGCGACCACGTCGCGGTCGTCGTCCCCACGGAGGAGCTCGACGACATCGCCGAGTGGCTCGGCGATTCCGAGCGCCGCGTCGCCGAGGTTGACGGCATGGCCTTTGGCATCGGCCTCGTTTTGGGCCTGCTTCTGGGCATCGTGTCCTTCCCGCTGCCGGGCGGCCAGGGCTTCCAGCTGGGTGCCGCCGCTGGTCCGCTGATCGTCGGCATGCTGCTCGGCGCGCTGCGCCGCACCGGCCCGCTCGTGTGGACCCTGCCCGCCGCCGCGAACCTGACGATTCGCCAGATCGGCCTCATGCTCTTCCTCGCGGCCCTCGGCCTGAACGCCGGCCCGCAGTTCGCGAGCCTGCTCGGCAGCCCCGACGGCTGGAGCGCCGCCCTCCTCGCCGCCGTCATGGTCGTTGTGTGCTGCGGCCTCCAGGCGATTGGTGCGAAGTTCATCGGCCTGTCGGCGCCTCGTGCAGCCGGTGGCGTCGCGGGCTTCCTCGGCCAGCCGGCCGTCCTGCAGGCCGCCGATGCCCGCGTGACCGACGAGCGCATCGAGGCCGCCTACGCGACCCTCTTCGCCTTCGCGATCATCGTCAAGATCCTGCTCCTGCCGATCATTACGTCCTTCCTGTGAGCGCCGTAGACTAGAGCCATGGCTACCCCCGACTTCGTCCTCGAGCTGCGCCGACACGTCGGTCACGCGCCCCTGTGGATGCCCGGCACGACCGTCGTCATCCTGCGCCCCGCCGCGGGCTGTGCGCCCATCGACTGGGAACGTCCCATCGCGCCCGAGGCCGTCGACATCCTGTGCGTGCGCCGCTCGGACAACGGAGCATGGACCCCCGTGACCGGCATCGTCGACCCCGGCGAGGAACCCGCGATCGCCGCCGCGCGCGAGGCCTTGGAGGAAGCCGACGTTCGCATCGAGGTGCGCCGCCTCCTCTCCGTCGAGGTTGTCGGCCCCGTCACCTACTACAACGGCGACGTCACCACCTACCTGGACGTCGCCTTCGCAGCGCAGTGGGTGAGTGGTGACCCCAACCCCGCAGACGGCGAAAACAGCGAGACTGCGTTCTTCCGCGGAGACCAGCTCCCGCCCATGAACGACCGCTTCCGCCGCGCCGTCGCCAAAGCCCTGAGCGCCCGCCCCGACGCGGACTTCCTGACCGCCTGAGGTCGCGTTTCCTGCTGGCTTGCCCCGGCCTTGTCCTTGAGCGCGCGGAACTACTTGTCTTTGTGTCAAACCCCTTGCGGGACTGAAGTCCTAGTGGTGGAATAGGGGCATGAATACACCTAGCAAGATCGCATACTCCGTCACCGCCGACTCCACGGGCGGCCGCGCCGGCACATCCTCCGTCCCCGCACTCGGCATCACCCACGTCATGCGCGCCCCCAAGGAACTGGGCGGCCCCGGCGACGGCGCCAACCCCGAAGCCCTCTTCGCCATGGGCTACGGCGCCTGCTTCCAGGGCGCCATGGGGCTGGCCGCCAAGGAACTGGGCATCGACACCACCGACTCCCTCGTGCGCACCACGATCGGGCTGGGCCCCGAAGGCGACTCCTTCGCCCTGACCGCCGACATCGAGGTTGTCATCCCCGGCGTCGAGCTCGACCGCGCCCAGGCCCTCGTCGACCGCGCCCACGAGCTGTGCCCCTACTCCAAGGCCACGCGCGGCAACGTGCCCGTCACCGTCACCGCGGTTGCCTCCCTCTGAGGAAACGCCTGACAGACGCAAGAATCCCGGCCTCGTCGACTGATTGACGAGGCCGGGATTTCTTCATGCGCTCAGGCACCCTGCTGCGGGTGCCGCGCGCACGGCTTCACCCTTCGGGTTCGCCGGGCGCGGGCGATCCGGGCGCTCATGCGCTCACGCGCCGCGCTGCGGGTGCCGCGCGCACGGCTTCACCCTTCGGGCTCACCGCGCGCGGGCGATCCGGGCGCTCATGCGCTCACGCGCCGCGCCAGTACGCCTCGAGCACCTGGGAGAGCGTGAGGAGGTCATCCACGTGGCTCATCTCGCGCGCCGAGTGCATCGACAGCAGGCCCACGCCCACGTCCACCGTCAGGATCCCCAGGCGGGTCGCCGTGATCGGGCCGATCGTCGTGCCGCACGGCATCGCGTTGTTGCCCACGAAGCTCTGCGACACCGCTCCCGCCGCCGCGCACGCGCGATTCCACAGGGCAATGCCCTCGCCGTCCGTCGCGTAACGCTGCTTCGAGTTGATCTTCAGGACCGGGCCGCGACCCATCACCGGACGGTTATCCGGATCGTGATGATCCGCGTAGTTCGGGTGCACTGAATGCGCCGCATCCGCGCTCACGCACGACGAGGCCGCAAGCATGCGCTCAAAGCCATCCTCATCGCGACCCAGCGCCGTCGCCGTGCGACGCAGCACCGTCTCCAGGATCGGGCCAGCCGCGCCCGTGCGCGAGCCGGAACCCACCTCCTCGTGGTCGAAGCACATGAACACCGTGACGTCGCCGCTCTCCGGGGTCCCCTGCGCCGCGAGACGCTCCAGGGCCACCAGGCCCGGGTGCACGCTCGACAGGTTGTCCTGGCGCGACGCCGCGATGAACTGGCCCTTGTCACCAAAGAAACCCGGTCCCTGGCTGGGCGTGAGGATCAGGTCGAAGGCCGCGACCTGCGACGCGTCATCCAGGCCAGCCGTGCGCGCCACGTACTCCAGCACGTTGCCGTACGGGTTATCCACCGTCCACACCGGGTGCAGGTGCTTCTGCGGATCCAGCTTCAAACCAACCGGATTCACCTCACGATCCAGGTGAATCGCCAGCTGCGGAATACGCGCAATCGGACCCGTGCGAGCCAGAACGACCTCGCCATTCGCCAGGATCAGGCGTCCTGCCAGCGTCAGCTCGCGATCCAGCCACGAGTTCCACATCATGCCGCCGTACACCTCGACGTCAATCTGGCCCCAGCCATCCGGCGTCGTCGACTGCACCGACGGCTTCACCGACAGCGCCGGCGAATCCGTGTGTGCACCCACGATACGGAAGCCCGCGTCGTCGGTGACCGTCTCGGGCACGAACCACGCGGCCACCGCGCCACCGCGCACCATCACGTGACCGCCCGGGGACGCATCCCACGCGCCCTTCTCGTCGACGCGCGTAAAGCCAGCGTCCACCAGGCGCTGCGCCACGACCTCGGCCGCGTGATAGGGAGTCGGAGAATCAAGAAGGAAATGCTGATAGTCCACCGCGTTCGCGTGGACCTCGTCCAATTCAAGCTGTGCCATACCTCCCATGGTAGAACTCTCAGCGAGGCCCGGCCTACGATTGACACATGAGTGAGATCCCCGCATACACCCTGAACGACGGCCTGGACGTCCCCGCGATCGCACTGGGGACCTACAACCTGCGCGGTGCCTCGGGCGTGTCCGCGATGGTTTCTGGTGTCGACGCCGGATACCGCATGCTGGACAGCGCCTTCAACTACGAAAACGAAGGTGCCCTGGGTGCCGCCGTCCGTCGCTGCGGCGTTCCCCGCGAGGACCTGCGCCTCGTCTCCAAACTCCCCGGACGCCACCAGCGCTACGACGAGGCCGTCTATACCGTCGAGGAATCCCTCATGCGCGCCGGCCTGGACTACTGGGACATGTACCTGATCCACTGGCCCAACCCCAAGCGCGGCCTGTACGTCGAGGCCTTCCAAGCCCTGCTGGACGCGCGCGACCGTGGCCTCATTCGATCCGTCGGCGTCTGCAACTTCCTGCCCGACCACCTCGACCGCGTGCACGCCGAGACCGGCGAATACCCGAGCGTCAATCAGATTGAGCTGCACCCCTACTTCCCGCAGGCCTCCGCGCTTGAGTACCACGCGCGCATCGGCGTGCTCACCGAGTCCTGGAGCCCGCTGGGCCGCAAGTGGCGCATCGTCGAAGACCCCGCCATCGTTGCCCTGGCCTCCGAGGTCGGCGTGTCCCCGTCGCGCCTCATCCTGCGCTGGCACTACCAGCTCGGCGCGCTGCCCCTGCCCAAGTCCGGTAACCCCGAGCGTCAGCGCGAGAACCTCGACATCTTCTCGTTCTCGCTGTCTGACGAGCAGATGGCGGCGATCAGCGCGCTCGGCCGCCCCGACGGCCGCCAGGCCGACCAGAACCCGGAGTACTACGAGGAGTTCTGAGGCTTCTCTGTTCGGTGGTGCTTGTGGCTCCGCTGGTGTTCCGGGTGCCGGATGGCCCGGCCGCCCGCGAGGCTAGGCGTCCTCACTTCGTTCGGCGCCGCGCCTCGAAGCCCGCCCGTGCCCTCCGGTCCCTCCGGCGCCCTCCACACCGGCGCGACCCCAATGTCGCACGTAATTTCCCTGTGGCTTCTTCGCTCCATGAATTTGCATCGTTGCAATTGCAATGTTTGTGGGCGGTCTCCAAAAGTGACCGCGGGAAATTATGTGCGACTTTTGTGTGGCTCTAGCCCTGCCGCCGCCCGGGGGCATCAGAAATCTCTCGCATGAAACCGGTGTCACCTTTGCTCTCTCGTATGTGAGTGGCATTGAAACCGCCATCGCCTTTGCGGGTGAGAAACGGGTGATTTTGATCCAGTTGTCGGGCGCAGAGGTGCCGCCGGTTTCATTCGGACGAGCGAAGGAGTCAGCAGTGGTGTTGGTGGTTTCATTGAGTGATTGTGAACTTACGGGTTCTGGCACTGCAGCGGCTAAACCGATGAGGGCTGCTGTCGTGCATGCTGTGAGATCCTAGCTTTCTTGAAGAGCTGGATAACCTAGATGCAAAGTGCTCGCTCGAATCAGGACCTTGCTCGATCCCACAGCTGACCCCGTGCGTGAAGTACGCAGTTGTAGGTGGATACTGGGACAATGATCGTATGAGAAGCGTCGAACTGTTTGCTGGTGGCGGTGGTCTCCTACTGGGAACCCACCTCGCGGGTTTTTCTACGGAGCTTGTAGCCGAGTGGAATGCGTGGTGCTGCCAAACCCTCCGGCTGAACAGGGACCGAGGACTCCCTATCGTTTCTGGCATCGACGTTCGCGAGGGCGACGTGCGTGATGTCGATTGGACATCGCTTGGTGAAGGTATCGACCTTGTGAGCGGTGGACCTCCGTGTCAGCCGTTTTCGCTGGGCGGAAAAGCTATGGCTGCTGATGATCCGCGCGATATGTTTCCAGCAACTGCTGAGGTCATTCGGCAGATGAAACCACGAGCGTTCCTCATCGAAAACGTTCGTGGACTCACGCGCTCCTCATTCTCGGACTATTTTTCGTATATCAAGCTGCGTCTTGCGCATCCTGAGCTGGTTGCGCGCGAGGGTGAAGCGTGGCAGGAACACTATGCCCGTCTGCAATCCGAGCACACTTCCGTGCGATCGGATCTGCAGTACCGTGTTCTTACGAAGCTTGTTAATGCGGCAGACTACGGGGTGCCGCAGCAGCGGTGGCGCGTATTCTTTGTTGGTTTCAGAACAGATGTTGATGCTGAATGGCATTTTCCAAAGCCAACACATAGTGCGGCATCATTGCGAGCAATCCAGGAGTCAGGAGAGTATTGGGAGCGCTGGAACGTCCCTATGCGTCAGCGCCGAATCGAGGTGCGTGGACGTGCTGAAGCTGATGAGGCACTTCCCTGGGTGACGGTACGGGATGTGCTCGCCGGACTTCCTACGCCGCGTGAACAAGGGAGCCCCCGGTTCCTAAATCATGTGCTGCAGAAGGGAGCGCGTGCTTACCCGGGACATACCGGATCGTATATCGATTCGCCATCAAAGGCTCTCAAGGCGGGCGTGCATGGTGTTCCCGGCGGTGAAAACATGGTGCGTTACGCCGATGGGCGAGTTCGCTACTTCACCGTTCGTGAAGCGGCACGTATTCAGACATTTCCTGATGACTACCAGTTGGATGGCCCTTGGACTGAGGCTATGCGTCAGCTAGGTAATGCTGTTCCGGTCCGCCTTGCAGAGGTTGTGGCCAGCTCTGTGCGCAGCCACTTGACGTTGGCTGCAGAACGTGACCATGCGGATGTTGTTGCTAACAGTCAGAAAGCGAGTGTTGGTTGATGGAACCGTTTAACCCCCTTGCGATGGAGAATCTTGCCGAGTCAATCGTGCACGCGCTTCATCTCCAAGACCCGGTCCCGCTTGCGTTGGTGCCAGAATTTGATGGCGCTGGCGTGTACGCCCTGTACTATCACGGGAAATTCCCTGCGTATAAGGCGCTTGCTGCTGTTAACGCGGAGAAGCTTATAGAGCCGATCTACATCGGAAAGGCTTCTCCGAGCGGTGCTCGAAAAGGAATTGAGTAGTGTCCCGCATAGTGGTGTAACCGTGTGGTGGTCGGCCCGTTTGATATGGGTGCGGTCACCGTGTGATCCTT